>NZ_PSVU01000084.1:0-6057 GCF_002932515.1 Rathayibacter sp. AY1D5 | reverse complement strand
CTGGCCGACGTACGGCTGCGCCGGCATCGTCCGCTCGGCGACCTCGACCGGCACGGCGAGCGCCCGCAGCGTCACCTCGGCGGCCCCGAACGCCCGGTCCTCCTGCTCCCGCTCCGCGAGCACGCGCTCCCTGTGCGCCTGCAGCGCCTCCGCCGCGGTGCCGGCTCGAGTCGCCGCTGCGACCTCGGGCAGCGGCACCCCCGCGCTCCGGAGGGCGCTGATCACGACTCCGGCCCGGACCTGGGCGTCGGCGTACCGGCGGTACGACGACCGCTCGTCGACCTCCGCCGGGACCAGCACGCCCTTCTCGTCGTAGTGCCGGAGCGCCTTCACGCTCAGACCCGTGATGCCTGCGTACTCCCCGATGCCCAACATGCCTCCAGCATCCCGTCTCCCCCGGCGGGAGGGTCAACGGGCGGGGGGGGGTCAACGGGCGGCGAGGTCGACCGGCAGGAGGGTCGACCAGCGGGACGGGTCGACCAGCGGGACGGCCAGCAGCGGAGCCGGGCCGGAGGCGACGCGACCGGCGTCGGCGGACCCGACCCCGCATCACGCCACGCGCCGACGCCTCAGCCCGCCCGCCGCACCGCGCGCTCACCAGCCCTCGGGCCCCGCGCTCCCCGCCTCGTACTCGTCCAGTGGAGCGTCGCCCGCGGCCCAGGCGGAGAGCACCGGAGTGATGATGCGCCAGCACTGCTCGGCCACATCGCCGGGGACCGAGAGCAGGGTATCGCCCTGCAGGATCCCGGCGAGGACCTGCGCGTAGGGGTCGAGCGTGGCCGCGCCGGGCTGCGCCGTCAGGGTGGTGCGCTCGAGGTCGGTCAGCTCGTCGGCGCTGTTCACGACCAGGTCGAGGCTGACGTCGCCGCCCTTGAGGCCGATCCGGAGGACCGTCCCGGCGTCGCCCTCGGCCGCCTGCAGGCCGCGCGGGGGCGTGGCGGCGCGGAAGTGGATCGCCACCTCCCGGCGCGGGTCGCCGATCGCCTTGCCGGAGCGGAGGACGAAGGGGACGCCCGCCCAGCGCGGGGTGTCGACCTGGAGCAGCAGCTGCGCGAGGGTCTCGGTGCCGGTCTCGGGGTCGACGTCGGGCTCGTCGACGTAGGAGGGGAAGAAGCGGCCGTCGACGCGGCCCTCGGTGTAGCGGGCGCGGCGGGCGGAGGAGGGGTCGTCGCGCCAGAGCCGCACGGCGCCGAGCACCTCGGCCATGCGCGCGTGGACCTCGTCGGGCGCGACCTCGTCGGGACGCTCCATCGTGGTCAGCGCGAGCACCATCAGGAGGTGGCTCTGCAGCATGTCGCGCAGCGCGCCGGTCTTCTCGTAGAAGGCCGCGCGGCCCTCGATGCCGAGCGTCTCGTCGTAGACGATCTCGACCTTCTCGATCCACTCGGCGCTCCAGCTCGCCTCGAGCATGCTGTTGCCGAAGCGCAGGCCCAGCATCCCCAGCACGGTCGCGTTGCCGAGGAAGTGGTCGATGCGCCAGAGGCGGCTCTCGGGGAGGACCTTCGCGAACGCCGCGTTGAGGGCGATCGCGTCGTCGAGGTCCTCGCCGAACGGCTTCTCGATGGCGACGACCAGCTCCTCGGGCAGGTCGAGCTCGGCGAGCGAGGCCGCGACCTTGTGCCCCATCGCCGGCGGCAGGGCGACGTAGAGCACCGGGGTCGACGGGCAGGCGTCGAGGAGGGCCTTCAGCTGCTCCGGGTCGGAGGCGTCGGTGGCGACGAAGCGCGCGCGCGACGCGAGGGCCTCGACCGTGTGCGCGGCGACTCCGGCCGCCTCGAGGCTGCGGCGGACGAGGCCCTGCCACTCCTCGTCGGTCTGCGGGGTGCGCGCCGCCCCGATCAGCGTGAGCTCGAGGTCGCGCGCGAGCTCGGCCACCCGGCCCAGGCCCGGCAGCAGCAGCCGCTCGGTGAGGTCGCCGCCCGCTCCGAGGATCGCGATGCTCCGCTGCTCGCTCCCCAGCGCCGCGGCCTCGGGGATTCCGATCTGCTCCGTCATGGTGTCTCCCTCGTAGCCGTCGTGAGTCAGCGGCCACAGTACGCGCCGGGCCCTGGCGCGAGGCCGGGAGCCGGGAGGGGTTGAGGAAGCGGGCGCGGAGTGGCAGGGCGGCGCGGTCGGGAGCGAGAGAGCTGCACGACCTCCGCTGAGAGGCGGCCCGCCGTATCGGGGCGGGGAGCCCCTTCTCAGCCGACGTCGGGCCGCGACCCGCGGACGTCCGGCCCGTTGCAGCCGTCCCGCACAGCACGTGATCCCCCCTCCACTGCTTGTCCGGCGGTACCCTGCCCGCATGCGCCTGCGCCAGGTCGTCCTCGACACGGAGGACGCCCGCGCCCTCTCCGCCTTCTACCTCGCCCTGCTCGGCGGCGAGTACCGCCCCGGCGACGAGCCGCCCGCGGACGGCTCGGACGACGAGGCGGAGTGGGTCGCGATCGTCACCGCCGACGGCGCGAAGCTCACGTTCCAGCGGGTGGCCGCCCTGCCGCGCGCAACCTGGCCGGAGGGACCCGTCCCGCAGCAGCTGCACCTCGACTTCATGGTCGCGGACGCCGACGAGCTCGACCGGCAGAAGACCAGAGCGCTCGCCCTCGGCGCCGAGCTGATCGAGGACAGGAGCGACGACCCGGAGGAGGCGCTCCACGTCCTCGCCGATCCGGCCGGCCACCCGTTCTGCGTCTTCGTCGCGCCCGACTACCCGGCGGAGTAGGGGCGCGCGGCTTCAGCGAGCCGCACGCGTCGGATCACATGCCGGTGATCGTGACCGTCGTCGTCGCGGCGATCACCGCGGCTCCCGTGACGCTCGCGGCGGTTCCCGCGAGGACGGCGGCGGCCGCCGGCCCTGCCCAGTGCTGCGCCGCGAGCGACCTGATCGCCTGCCGGTCCGGAATGCCGGGCCTCGGCGAGAGCGCTCCGGCCGCGTCGAGCAGGCCGATGAGCGCCGCGTCCGACGGAAGGGGCGCCGTCCGAGCCGCGAGGACCTCGGCGACCCGGATCCGCAGCCGCTCGTCCTCCGCCGGCTCCACGGCGGCGACCCGCTCGAGGAGGGCGGCATGCAGCTCCCTCCGAGTGAGGCGGGCGATCCACCAGGACACGCTGCGCGGTGCTCGCTCCGCTGCGATCCACCCGAGTGCCCCGTCGAGCACGGCGTCCCCGAGCGCGGACCGCTCCGGCCCGAGGGCGACGGCTCCGGCGTCCACCTCGACGCGCCGCTGGAGGGAGAGCTCCGCGAGGACGGAGGCGGCCAGGACGGTGTCGAGAGCGCCCGACGAAGCCGCGGGCCGCCCGTCGCTCCGCCGCAGCAGGAGGAGGAGAGCGACGGGGAGGGGCGGCTGCCCGGCTCCGGGGGGCGCAACGGCCGGCGGGGTGGTGGGAGAGGGCATTTCCGAGGAGTTCCGTGTCGAGTCGTCCATCCCTCGAGCCTGGCACCCGACCCGTCGAGACCGCATCCGCCGGGCGACGGGTCCTCCGTCGTCCGCCCGATCGACCGGCCGGACACGCCCGAGAGCCCACGTCGCGCCCCGAAGCGGACCGCTCCTCCGCCACATCGGGCGTCAGACCACCCCCGCCGCCGTCCCCGACACGATCAGGTCGGCGCGGTCGCGAGTGGCCTCGATCAGCAGCGCGTTCCGCCCGTCGACCTCGGAGGCCCAGGCGGAGGCCGCCTCGGGGGCGCGGCCGAAGGAGACGTGGCGGTCGACCAGGCGCTCGAAGCGCTCGGTCTCGGGAGTCGCGCAGAACCAGGCCTCGTCGAACTCGGCGCGCAGCAGCGCCCACGGGCCCTCGTCGACGAGGAGGTAGTTGCCCTCCAGCACGACGAGCGACGCGGAGGGGTGCACGGCCAGCGCGCCGGCCACTCCCTCGTCGACGGTGCGCTCGAAGGTGGGCGCGTAGACGACGTGGTCGGTCTCGGCGCGCAGCCTCCGCACCAGGGCGAGGAAGCCCCAGCCGTCGAACGTGTCGAGGGCGCCCTTGCGGTCGTGGCGGCCGAGCTCGTCGAGCGTGGCGTTGGCGAGGTGGAAGCCGTCCATCGGCACGAAGGCGGCGGTCCCCTCCCCTGCGAGCTCGTTCGCGCGGGCGACCACCGCCCGGGCGAGCGTGGTCTTGCCGGCCCCGGGGCTGCCGGCGATCGCGACGATCGCGCGGCGGCCCGGCGAGGTCAGCGCGAGCGCGCGCCCGGCCAGCTCGTCGAGGCCGGGCCGCACCGCGTCGGGCGCGACCTCGGTCTCAGGCCTCGCCACGGCTGCTCTCCAGCGCGTTCACCAGGAAGCCGTGGGCGTGGCGGGCGAGCGCGGGGCCGTCGTTCCAGAGGTTCCGCCACACGGCCAGGTCGTTCGAGAGGGTCGGCGAGACGACGGCCGACGAGAAGGACTCGAAGGTGATGGGTCCGCGGTAGTCGATCGCGGCGAGGGCGTGGAAGAACGTCGTGAAGTCGAGGTGGCCGCTGCCGAGGTAGCCGCGGTGGTTCTCGCCGATGTGGACATACCCGAGACGATCCCCGACCAGCAGCACCGGGCGGAAGAAGTCGTCCTCCTCGATGTTCATGTGGTACGTGTCCAGGTGGATCAGGACGTTGTCGGCGCCGATGTCGTCGGCGAGGCGCAGGGCGTCCGCGGCGGTGTTGATGACGTTGGTCTCGTAGCGGTTGCAGATCTCGAGGCCGAGGGTCATGCCCTTCGTCGAGGCCTCGGCGGCGAGGTCGGTCAGCACCGACACGACGTTCGCACGGCCCGCGGCCGAGAGGGGCGCGCTGTACTTGCCGAGCGCGCTGTAGAGGGCGCCGGTGAAGTGGGTGCCGCCGAGCGCGTGCGTGGTCTCGAGGGAGTCGGCGAGCAGCTTCGCGCCGCGGGCCACCACCTCCGGGTCGTCGCTGGAGACGTCGGCCGAGAAGGCGAGGCCGCGCGAGCAGACGATGCCGAGGTCGTTCGCCTCGAGGGCGGCGCGGGCGGAGGCGGTGTCGAGGTTCTGCACGTCGTGCAGCGAGAGCTCCAGCAGGTCGAATCCGGCCGCCTTGGTCTGCTCGATCGTCGCGGTCACTTCGTCGGGGGTGGTGCCGCCGGCGAAGACGAGGGCGTGCACTCCGAGAGGGTTCGTGGTCATGGTGGTGCTCCTTGGTTCGAGAGGTTCAGGGGCGGCGTCGGGCCGCGGGGTCGGTGTCGAGCAGGTCCGCGAGGAACGCGTGGCCGGAGGTCGCGAGGGCGACGGGGTCGTGCCAGAGCTCGCGCCAGAGACCCATGCCCTCGGCCGAGGCCGGGGGCTGGACGGCGGGCGAGAAGCTCTCGAGGGTGAGCGGACCGCGGTAGCCGGAGTCGGCGAGCGCCGCCGCGAGCCCGGTCCAGTCGGTGCTCCCGGTGCCCAGCTCTCCGCGGTGGTTCTCGGAGGCGTGGAGGTAGCCGAGCAGGTCGCCGGCGTCGCGGACGGCGCTCGCGAGGTCGACCTCCTCGAGGTGGGCATGGAAGGTGTCGAGGTGCAGGAGCACGTTCGGCGCGTCGAGCTCGCGGAGGAACGCGGCGGTCTGAGCGGCCGTGTTCAGCAGGTTGCTCTCGTAGCGGTTCACGTACTCCGCTCCGACGACGACGCCGGCGGGAGCGGCGGCCGCGGCGACCCTCCGCAGCACGTCGAGCGAGCGCGAGCGGGCAGCCGCGTCGGCCGCGTGCTCGTACTTGCGCATGGCCGAGTAGGTGACTCCGCCGACGTACCGCGCGCCGATCGCCTCGGCGAACCGCACGGCCGCCAGCAGCCGCTCCTCGCCGCGGCCGGCCGTGGCCTGGTCGGTGATGTCGGAGTCGGCGTCCAGCGCGAGCGAGACGACCGCGTCGATCCCGTGCTCGTCGAGCAGGTCGGCGGTCCACGCGGAGGCGTCGGGGTCGTCGGGAGCCGGGATCTCGATCAGGTCGAAGCCGATCGAGGCGGCGGCGCCGATCGCGCGGCGCCCCGACTCCGGCGTCCAGTCGCCGACGAGCAGGCCCGCGTGGACCCCGATCGGCGACGAGCGCTCCGTGCTCCCGCGGTGCAGGAACTCGGGGTGCATCAGGCGGCCTTCGCGCCCGTGATCAGCGAGACGAG
>NZ_PSVU01000083.1:0-6565 GCF_002932515.1 Rathayibacter sp. AY1D5 | reverse complement strand
CGACGCGGTTGGTGAGCGTCTCGCTGGTTCCGTCGGAGCCGGTGCTGGAGCCGGTGACGCTCGCGATCATGTTCAGGCGCACGCGCACCGCCTCGTCGGGACGCCAGGCGTCCGCGACCGCCGCTCGCGCGCCCTCCTCGCCGATCACGATCGGCGGACCGGCGGGGACGAGCGGCCGGAGGATCATGCGGCCAGGTGCGCGCGGACCTGCCGCTTGGTGCGGCCGAGCAACGCGGTCATGCCGCGCAGGCGCAAAGGCGAGACCGCCTCCGAGAGGCCGATGGTCTGCGGGAAGTCGTCGGGGACGGCGAGCACCTGCTCGGGGGTGAGCCCGGCCAGGCCCTGCGCCAGGATCGACGCGAAGCCGCGCGTCGTGGGCGCCTCGCGAGGAGCCGTGGCGTGCAGGTGCACGATCCCGCCCTCGACGTCGACGACGATGAAGACGGGCGCCTGGCACTCCTCCACGCGCTCGAAGAGGTCCGGGTGGTCGCGGTAGCGCTCGGGCAGGTCGGGGAGCTCGTTCGAGAACTCGAGCAGGAGCTGCAGGCGCTCCGGCTTCTCGAGGGCGAGGAACTCCTCGCGGATGTCGCGCAGAGCGTCGGGGAGCGTGGTGTCGGTCATCCGGTCCAGTGTCTCATCGGGGGAGGGGCGGCGGGCGGTCGCAGCGGAGGCCGGGAGCCCGGATCCGGCCCGTCGACGGGCGGATCGGCGCTCCCGGCCTCCGCCGTGACGCGTCAGCGGGCCGCGGGGGCCTCGCCGGGCTCGGCGCCCTGCACGATCGGGACGCGGACGGCGCTGCCCCACTCGGTCCAGGAGCCGTCGTAGTTGCGGACGCCCTCGAAGCCGAGGAGGTGGGTCAGCACGAACCAGGTGTGGGCGGAGCGCTCGCCGATCCGGCAGTAGGCGATGACGGAGTCGCCGTCCTTCAGCCCCGCGCCCTCGCGGTAGATGCCGTTCAGCTCGTCGAGGGGGCGGAAGGTGCCGTCCTCGGCGGCGGCCCTGCCCCAGGGCACGTTCTGCGCGCTGGGGATGTGACCGGCGCGCAGCGCGCCCTCCTCCGGGTAGGCCGGCGCCGTGGTGCGCTGCCCGGTGAACTCCTCCGGGGAGCGGACGTCGATCAGCGGGTTGCCGAAGTGCGCGAGGACGTCGTCCTTGAAGGCGCGGATCTCGGCGTCGCTGCGTTCGACGACGGGGTACTCGGCGGGCTCCGGGGAGGAGGCGTCCGTGGTCGTCGGGCGGCCCTCGGCGAGCCACTTGTCGCGGCCGCCGTCGAGCAGACGGACGTCCTCGTGACCGAAGAGGGTGAAGACCCAGAGCGCGTAGGCGGCCCACCAGTTGTTCTTGTCGCCGTAGACGACGACGGTGGTGTCGCGGGCGATGCCCTTGCCGCCGACGAGCGCGGCGAACGCGGCGCCGTCGATGTAGTCGCGCTGCACCGGGTCGTTGAGGTCGGTGTGCCAGTCGATCTTGACGGAGCCGGGGATGTGGCCGGTCTCGTAGAGCAGGACGTCCTCGTCGGACTCGACGACGACGAGACCGGGAGTGCCGAGGCGCTGCTCGAGCCAGTCGGCGCTGACGAGCCGTTCGGGGTGCGCGTAGGAGGCGAACTTCGGCGACGGATCGGTTTCGACGGACAAGGAGGACCTCCAGGATGGTGCGCGGAGCGCGGGCGTGATTCCACGGCGGGCTACGCTGGAGCCCGCCCTTCAGCGACAGTACGCGTCCGCGGACGACGCCGCACGGAGGGCGCCGTAAGAGTTCGACACAGAACCGCGGCGGCTCCGTGCCCGGTGCGGCCGCCGCCACTGAGCGCACTGACCCCCGCCGTGCGCAGGATGCGAGACGCGAGTGAGCCCCGACGACGTCCGATCGACGAGCAGCCTGACCGCCCGCTCGCCCCAGATCAGCGGGCACGAGATCGCGTCGACGCTGGTGCCCCCGCGCCAGTTCGAGGGCGCCACCTTCGAGAGCTACCGTCCCGACCCGGAGTACCCCTCGCAGGCCGACGCGGTGGAGGCTCTGCGCGCGTTCGCCGCCGGCGGCGGATCCAAGGGAGGCGGAGGCGGCTTCCTGGGCTTCGGCCGGAAGAAGGCCCCCGCGGTCAAGCCGGGCGTGTACCTCGACGGCGGCTTCGGCGTCGGCAAGACCCACCTGCTCGCGGCGATCTGGCACGCGGTGCCGGGCCGCACCTACTTCGGGACGTTCATCGAGTACACCGCGCTCGTCGGCGCGCTCGGCTACGCGGCGACCGTCTCGCTCCTCAAGGGCTCGGCGCTGCTGTGCATCGACGAGTTCGAGCTGGACGACCCGGGCGACACGATGCTGATGACGCGGCTCCTCGGCGAGCTCGTCGCCTCCGGGAGCCGCATCGCCGCGACCTCGAACACCCCGCCCAACGCGCTGGGCGAGGGGCGCTTCGCCGCGGCGGACTTCCTCCGCGAGATCCAGTCGATGGCCGCCCACTTCGAGACGATGCGGATCGACGGCACCGACTACCGGCGCCGCGACATCGAGGGCCACGCCGTGGTGCGCACCGACGAGGAGATCGACGCTCTCGTCGCGGCCGCCCCCGCCGGCTCCGTCGTCACCGACGACCCGTTCGCGGACGCCGTGCACCACCTGGGCACCGTGCACCCCTCCCGCTACATCAAGGTGATCGACGGCGTCGACACCATCGTGCTCCGGGGCGTCACCGCTCTGACCGACCAGACCGACGCCCTGCGCCTCGTGGCCTTCATCGACCGGGTCTACGACGCGCAGATCCCGGTCCTCGCCTCCGGGACGCCCCTCGACGAGGTCTTCGGCGGCGACATGCTGAGCGGCGGCTACCGCAAGAAGTACCTGCGCTCGATGTCGCGGCTCATCGCGCTCACCTCGATGGCGCCCCGCTCCTAGGGGCGGATCCGCTCTCCTCCCGGCGTTCCCGGGGTCGTCGTCGTGCCGTCCGCCAGCGCGCCGTAACGCGCTTTTTACACAGGGGCCTCGGCCGTAACCTCCGCGAAACGCGGTGCCTCACGGGACGAAACCTCGCGCCACCAGACTGTCGGCTACCCGAGGTGACCCGACACCCGCGTGTCTCCAGGCCGTGCTCCGACGCAGCGTCCTCGCTCCGGGCTTTTCTCTGCACACTCACGAGAGGTTCAACAATGGATCAAGGCAATACCGCGTTCCTGCTCATCGCAGCCGCGCTGGTCCTGCTCATGACCCCCGGGCTCGCCTTCTTCTACGGCGGCCTGGTGCGTGCGAAGAGCGTCATCAGCATGATGATGCTCAGCTTCGGAGCCATGGGCCTCATCGGGGTCCTCTGGGTCCTGTACGGCTACGCGATCGCGTTCGGCAACGGCCCGTCCGGCCCCGCGGGGACCGACACCTTCGTCGGCATCGACGGCGTCCTCGGCATCGACACCGCCCAGATCGGCCTGCAGGGCATCTACAACGACGCACTCGGCGAGCAGACGTCGGCCTACCCGACGCTGGCCTTCGCCGCGTTCCAGGCGACGTTCGCGATCATCACCGTCGCGCTCATCTCCGGCGCCATCGCGGACCGCGCGAAGTTCGGGGCCTGGATGGTCTTCGCCGGCGTCTGGGCCACCGTCGTTTACTTCCCGGTCGCCTCGTGGGTCTTCAACTTCACCCTCGGCGACGACGCCACCGTCGTCGACGGCGGCTGGATCGCCTACGGCGTCGGCGCGATCGACTTCGCGGGCGGCACCGCCGTCCACATCAACGCCGGAGCGGCGGCCCTCGCCCTCGCCCTGGTGCTCGGCAAGCGCGTCAACTTCACCAAGGGCGCGCACCAGCCGCACAACCCGCCGTTCGTGCTCCTGGGCGCCGGACTGCTGTGGTTCGGCTGGTTCGGCTTCAACGCCGGCTCCGAGCTCGCCGCCGACGGCATCGCGGCCGTCGCCTTCCTCAACACCATCGCCGCTCCGGCCGCCGCGATCCTCGGCTGGCTCGTCGTCGAGAAGATCAAGGACGGCAAGCCCACCTCGATCGGCGCCGCCTCGGGCGCGGTCGCGGGCCTCGTCGCGATCACCCCGGCGTGCGCCAGCCTGTCGCCGTTCTGGGCGATCGTCCTGGGCGTCATCACCGGAGCCGTCTGCGCCCTGGCGATCGACCTCAAGTACCGCCTCGGCTACGACGACTCGCTCGACGTGGTCGGCGTGCACCTGGTCGGCGGCCTCATCGGAACGCTCTACATCGGCTTCTTCGGCACCGGCGTGGGCCTGTTCCTCACCGGCGACGCGAGCCAGCTCGGCAAGCAGGCCCTCGCGGCCTTCACCGTCCTCGCCTACTCCTTCGTCATGACGCTCCTCATCGGCTGGATCATCCAGAAGACGATGGGCTTCCGCGTGAAGAACGAGGACGAGATCGCCGGCATCGACACGGCCATCCACGGCGAGGCGGGCTACGTCCTGGCGGACTGACCCCCTCCTCCGCAGCACCCGACGGGGTGCCGGCTCTCCGGAGCCGGCACCCCGTCGGCGCGTCCGGGCCGGGCGACCGCCGGGCGCGCCCCCGCGGGCGGGCGGCCGCGGATCCGGGCTAGGGTTCCGGGGTGCCCTCCTCGCGCTCGGTCGTGTCCCTGCTCCTCCGACTCCTCGGCCGCGCGGTCGCCCCGCGGCCGGACGCCGGGCCCCGCCCGCAGCGCCCGTACCTGAGCACGACGGCGCCGACCCCGGGCGCGAGCGGAGTGGGCCGCACCGTCGAGGTCGACCCGTCGCGGCTCCGCGGGGTCCGCCTGGGCTACGCGCCCACGCCCGACGGCGACCCGGACCCGGGCGAGGTCGTCTGGACCTGGGTGCCGTACGAGGAGGACGACGGCCGCGGCAAGGACCGCCCGGTGCTCGTGCTCGCGGTCGAGAAGTCGGGGACAGTGCTCGCCGTGCGGCTGAGCTCGAAGGAGCACTCCGACTACCTGGCCGTCGGGACCGGCGGCTGGGACCCGGACGGGCGGCCCAGCTGGGTCGACCCGGAGCGCGTGTTCCGCGTGCACCCCGCCGGGATGCGCCGCGAAGGAGCAGCTCTGGAGCGTGCTCGGTACGACGCCGTCGCCCGGGTGCTCTCGGCGCGGTACGGCTGGCACTGAGCGCTCGACGCCGTTGAGCGGCCACGAGTGGTCGCCGCTGAGCGCCTCAGGGGAGATCCCTGCCCGTCGAACGAGGGCCGTGCTCCTCGGAGGAGGCGTCAGACCGGGTCGATCGGCACGAAGCCCGCGTACTTCGCGGCGCGGCCGTCCCCGGAGGACGTGCCGGTGAGCCTGCGCTGCACCCACGGCGCGACGTGCTGCCGGTAGTACTGCACGGTTCCGCCGCGCCGGAGTGCGGCCTCGGGAGCGTCGGGCAGCGCGGCGGGCGGCGTGAGCCCGAGCGCCCGCAGGACCCGGTCGGCCACCCGACGGTGCCCCCGCGGGCCGAGGTGCAGGCGGTCCTCCGACCACAGCGCCGGATCGGCGAAAGCGGGGTCGTGCCAGTTGTCGGCGACGACCACGTCGGTCCGGTGGCTCGTCCGGCGCAGGACGGCGTCGGTCAGCGCGTCCCCGCGGCGGCGGATGAGCGAGCCGAGCGGGAGCCGCGGCGACGGGTCGGCGCCGGCCAGGGCGATCAGCACGACGCCCTGCTCGTCGCAGCGCTCGAGGACGCGGAGGTAGGCGTCGGCGATCCGCTCGATGTCGGCCCGCGGGCGCAGCATGTCGTTGCCGCCTCCGTTGAAGGAGAGGTGGGTCGGGCCCAGGGCGAGCGCGGGCTCGAGCTGCTCGGCGAGGATCGGCGCGATGAGCCGGCCCCGGATCGCGAGATTGGCGTACTCGATCCGCTCGCCCGTGGCCGCCGCCCATCCCGCGGCCGTCAGATCGGCCCAGCCGCGCGTGGTGCCGTCCGGCCGCTCGTCGCCGACGCCCTCGGTGAAGGAATCGCCGATCGCGACGTAGCGGACGGCCGTCATCGGCGGGTTCCGGAGGTGCGCATCGTGGCACTGTACCGCTCCGCGGCCGGGCTCAGGCGCGGCGCCTCAGCGGGGTGACCGGTGCCGAGCGGATGCTGCTGGGGCGGGCCGGAGTCGCAGCACCCGGCGCTGCGGCGAGCAGCTCCTCCTCGGGCCGGGTGCCGGGCCGATGCTCGCGCTCGGGACGCGGGGCGGCCCGGAACCAGGCGGCCAGCGCGGAGGACCGGCGGTGCCTCCGGTGGTCGCGGTCCAGCTCGGCGGTGCCCCGGTAGCCGGAGCCCCGGGCGATGCGGTCGAGGCCGCCGAGAGCGACGGGGGTGCTCGCCATCAGGACGGCGGCCAGCTCGAGTCGGCGGAGGGCGAGGTGCTCGTCGAGGCCGAGCCCGTAGCAGCGGCGGAACCGCAGCCGCAGCAGCAGGGCGGGCATCCGCAGCTCGGCGGCGAGGTGGTGGACGGTGAAGCGCCGATCGAGGTAGCGCTCGTTGACGAGGGCGGCCGCCGCGATGGCGACGACGTCGAGCGGCCGGCGGGAGGCGGCGAGGCGGGCGCTCTGGTGTTCGGGGGCGGCCACGTCGTGATGCCTCTGCTGGAGGCGCAGACGGTCGGCGCCGGCGCGGTCGGG
>NZ_PSVU01000082.1:0-6666 GCF_002932515.1 Rathayibacter sp. AY1D5 | reverse complement strand
CGCGGCCGCGATCCGCAGCGTCTACGACTGGCTGGGCGGCGTGCAGGACGGACTCGTCCGCGCCGTCGACGTGTGATCCGCTCGTCCCTCTAGCGATTCCACAGCTGTGGACAACCCTGTGGAAAGGTGTGGAGAACCGGCTCCGGGAGCACCTCCGAACGGCGGAGCGCCGGGCGCGGGGGTGTGGAAACGCGTAGCGTCCACCCTGTGAACACTCCGAGCACCGCCAACGCCCAGCGCACCGCCGACGACATCCAGGACTCGCGGGCGGTGCGGACCCTCGCCCGCGGCGGCTTCGCGGCGAACGGCCTCGTCCACCTCCTGATCGGAGTGATCGCGCTCGGCGTGGCCCGCGGCGGCGGAGGCGAGGCCGACCAGAGCGGTGCTCTCGGCGCCCTCGCGGCGCAGCCCGGCGGTCTGGTGATCCTGTGGATCTGCACGGTCGGCCTCTTCGGCCTGGCGCTGTGGGGGCTGCTCGAGGCGTTCCTCGTCCGCCCGCGCGAGAGCGCCCTGAAGACCTGGGGCAGCCGGCTGAAGGAGGCGGGCAAGGCCGTCGTCTACGGCGCCCTCGGCGTCACGGCGCTGAAGTTCGCGACGGGCGGCGGGTCGAGCTCGTCCGAGTCGTCCGAGAGCGCGAGCGCGCAGGTGCTCTCGGCGCCGGGCGGAGTCGTGCTGCTCGTGATCGCGGGACTGGCCGTCCTCGCGGTCGGCGGCGTCTTCGTGTACCGCGGAGCGAGCAGGAAGTTCCTCGAGAACGTCGCGGAGCCGGGCGGCACGGCGGGCACCGTCGTCACCGTGCTCGGCGTCGCCGGCTACGTCGCCAAGGGCGTGGTCCTCGGCGCTCTCGGCGTGCTGCTGATCGTCGCCGCCGTCACTCACGATCCGGAGCAGGCGGGCGGGCTCGACGAGGCGCTGAAGTCGCTCGTGGAGCTGCCGGCGGGCGTGCTCCTCCTCGGCTTCGTCGCGGTCGGGCTCATCGCCTACGGGCTCTTCTGCTTCGCCCGCGCGCGCTGGCCGCGCCTCTGATGTCGGATAGCGGATCCGCTCTATACCTGTCACCCCCCTTCCGCGCAACTGGTCCCGCCGTCACGGAGTCGGTGACACGCTGGGGCCCGTGAGTGCTGGAGGCGAGGACGCGACCGGTGGACGGGTGCGTCCGCCGCTGACGCAGGACGCCGCCCGTCTGCTGACCCGCTCCGCCACGGGGGACGCCTCCGCTCTGGGAGAGCTCGTCGACCGCTTCGGCGGCCTCGTCTCGGCGTGCGTCGGCACGGTCCAGGCCGACCCGGCCGGACGCGACCGGCTCTGCACCGACGTTTTCACCGCCGTCTGGCGCCGCTCCCGCGAGGGCGCCCGCTCGCCGGAGCCCGTGCTCTGGGTGCTCGAGGTCCTCTGCGAGACCCTCGGGTCCGCGCACGAGCTCGCCCGGCGTCCGCTCGGCAGCGGCCTGCTCGCCCTCGACTGCCCGGACCGCGAGCTCCTGCTGCTGGCTGCGGCCGGCGGCTTCTCGCAGGCCGAGATCTCGGCGCTGACCGGGATCGACGAGTTCCGGCTGCGCTCGATCCTCCGGAACGCGCTCGAGGCGCTCCAGGGTCGCGACAGCGATCTTCTGACGGCCTGACCGCCGGAGCCGTCGCGGGAGTAAAGTTGAGTCCGTCGAACTCAACTTTCGAGCCACGGAGGAGACCACCATCATGCAGGCCGGTCGGATGCCCCAGCAGGACGAGAAGTCCGCACTCGAGCAGTACGGCGTCAACCTGACCGCCATCGCGGCGAGCGGCAAGCTCGACCCGGTGATCGGGAGGGACGCCGAGATCCGGCGCGTCAGCCAGGTGCTCACGCGCCGCACCAAGAACAACCCCGTCCTCATCGGCGAGCCCGGCGTCGGCAAGACCGCCGTCGTCGAGGGGCTCGCCCAGCGGATCGTCGCGGGCGACGTCGCCGAGAGCCTCAAGGGCAAGCAACTCGTCAGCCTCGACCTCTCGGCCCTGATCGCCGGAGCGAAGTACCGCGGCGAGTTCGAGGAGCGGCTGAAGGCCGTGCTCCAGGAGATCGAGGAGTCCGACGGCCGGATCATCACCTTCATCGACGAGCTGCACACGCTGATGGGCGCGGGCGGCGGCGAGGGATCGGTGGCGGCCGCGAACATGCTCAAGCCCATGCTGGCGCGCGGCGAGCTGCGGATGATCGGCGCGACGACGCTCGACGAGTACCGCCAGTACATCGAGAAGGACGCCGCTCTCGAGCGCCGCTTCCAGCAGGTCTTCGTCGGCGAGCCGACCGTCGAGGACACCGTGGCGATCCTCCGCGGGCTGAAGGAGCGCTACGAGGCGCACCACAAGGTGGCGATCGCCGACTCCGCCCTGGTCGCCGCCGCGTCGCTCTCGAACCGCTACATCACCTCCCGCCAGCTGCCGGACAAGGCGATCGACCTGATCGACGAGGCCGCGTCGCGGCTGCGCATGGAGATCGACTCCGCTCCCGTCGAGATCGACGAGCTGCGCCGTTCCGTGGACCGGCTGAGGCTCGAGGAGCTGGCGCTGAAGAAGGAGAAGGACGAGGCCTCGAAGGCGCGGCTGGAGAAGCTGCGCGAGGACCTGGCCCGCCGCGGCGCCCAGCTCGAGGAGCTGCAGGAGCGCTGGGAGCGCGAGCGCGCCTCCCTCAACCGCGTCGGCGAGCTCAAGAACCGGCTCGACGCCCTGCGGATCGCCGCCGAGCGCGCGCAGCGCGAGGGGAAGCTCGAGCGCGCGTCGAAGCTGCTCTACGGCGACATCCCGGTGATCGAGCGCGAGCTCGCGGCCGCCGAGTCGGAGGGGGAGCCGGCCGAGGGCCGCATGGTCAACGAGCAGGTGACGGCCGACGACATCGCCGCGGTGATCGCCGCCTGGACGGGGATCCCCGTCGGGCGCCTCCTGCAGGGCGAGACCGAGAAGCTGCTGCACCTCGAGACCGAGCTGCACCGCCGACTGATCGGCCAGGACGAGGCGGTGTCGGCCGTCGCGGACGCGGTGCGCCGCACCCGCGCGGGCATCTCCGACCCCGACCGGCCGACCGGCTCCTTCCTCTTCCTCGGGCCGACCGGCGTCGGCAAGACCGAGCTGGCGAAGGCGCTCGCCGACCACCTCTTCGACGACGAGAAGGCGATGGTCCGCATCGACATGTCGGAGTACGGCGAGAAGTTCGCCGTCTCGCGGCTGGTCGGCGCCCCTCCCGGCTACATCGGCTACGAGCAGGGCGGCCAGCTCACGGAGGCGGTCCGCCGCCGCCCGTACTCGGTGGTGCTCCTCGACGAGATCGAGAAGGCGCACCCCGAGGTGTTCGACGTCCTGCTCCAGGTGCTCGACGACGGCCGGCTCACCGACGGCCAGGGGCGGACGGTCGACTTCCGCAACACGATCCTCATCCTCACCTCCAACCTGGGGTCGCAGTTCCTCGTGGACCCGGCGCTGTCACGGCCGCAGAAGGAGGAGGCGGTCCAGCAGATGGTGCGCCAGGCCTTCAAGCCCGAGTTCGTGAACCGGCTCGACGACATCGTGATCTTCGACGCGCTCGACCGCACCGAGCTCGGCGAGATCGTGTCGCTGTACGTCGACCGGCTGTCGAGGAGGCTCTCGGAGCGACGGCTCGACCTGGCGGTGACGCCCGCGGCCCGCGGGTGGCTGGCCGAGCGCGGCTACGACCCACAGTACGGCGCGCGGCCGCTGCGCCGGCTGATGCAGCGGGCGATCGACGACCAGCTGGCGACGGCGCTGCTCGGCGGCACGGTGCGCGACGGGGACGTGGTGTTGGTGGACGTGGCGCCGGACGGCGAGAGCCTGTCGGTGACGGCGGGGATGCCCGCGTCGGACTGACCGGGGTGCTCGACCCCTGTCGCGAGTCCGCCTTCTGCGTACTCGCAGGGGAGAGGAGCGCGCGGGTGGCGACGGAAGTTCCCTCCACAGGGCGCGCGAGGGCGGGAGTCGTCCACAGTCGCGGGATCCGCGGCGCGCCCGTCCGGCGGGCTCCGTAGCGTCGGCGGCATGTCCTTCGAAACGCCCGGCCCCCGGATGGCCGACCTCCCTCCGAGGAGCGGCCGAGGGAGCGCCTCCGCGCCTACGGACCGGAGGCGCTCACCGACGCCGAGACCCTCGCCGTGCTCATCGGGGCCGGCGTCCGCGGCGCCAACGCGACCGTCGTCGCGCAGCGCCTCCTCGCGCGCTTCGGCGGCATCGACGCCGTCGCCCGGGCCGGGGTGGCCGATCTGATGCGGCACCGCGGAGTCGGCGAGGTCGCCGCCTGCCGCCTGGTCGCCTCCTTCGAGCTGCGGCGGAGGATGAACCGCGCCTCGCGCGCCGCCCGCGTGACCGACGCCGCCGGCCTGGCCGGGCTCGTCGCTCCGCTGCTGGCCGCCCGGCCGGTCGAGACCGTGCTGGCGGTGGCGCTCGCCGAGTCCGGAGCCGTCCGCGACGTCCTCACGCTGGCCGACGGAGCCCCGGCGCACGCCGAGATCCCCGTCGCCGCCGTGCTCGCCGAGGTGCTGGCGCGCGGCGCGGCGGGCATCGGCCTGGCGCACAGCCACGCGGGCGAGGCCGTGGTGCTCCCCTCCGACCGTGCGGCGACGCGGGCGATCGCCGACGGGGCAGAGGCGTGCGGCCTGCGGTTCCTCGCGCACGTCGTGATCGGGCGCGACGGCTGGGCGGAGGCGCAGCCGTGACGCGGTGCAGGGCTGCTGCGGGGCCCCTCCGTTCCGGCAGGACGCCTCCCGCCCGGCGTCGGACCGCCCCCGGCCGCGCCCCGGCTCTTCACCTGGGCCGCGTCGGCGCGCGTTCGTGCAAGCCCCCGCCTCTCCGGCGCCCGCGGCCGGTCGCGGGCGTACCGTGGACGCCGACCCCATCCCCCTCCCGACCAGGAGCACCCATGCGAGCAACACTCATCCACGGCGAGCGCGACATCCGACTCGAGGAGGTCCCCGACCCGCAGCTCTCGACGGGGCGCGACGCGATCGTCCGCGTCACCGCGGCCTGCGTCTGCGGCTCCGACCTCTGGCCCTACCGCGGCGTCACTCCCACCAAGGAGGCGCACCGCATCGGCCACGAGTTCGTCGGCGTCGTCGAGGAGATCGGCGACGACGTGCACGACGTCGCGGTCGGCGACTTCGTGATCGCCCCGTTCTACGTCTGCGACGGCACCTGCGCGAACTGCGCCAACGGCGTCTCCACCTCGTGCCTCACCGGCGGCTGGTGGGGCGCCGAGGTCCGCGAGGAGGGCTTCGCGGACGGCGCCCAGGGCGAGAAGGTGCGCGTGCCCCTCGCCGACGGCACGCTCTTCCGCGTGGGCATGGACCCGGATCCGGCGCTCATCCCCAGCCTGCTCACCCTCGCCGACGTGATGGGGACCGGCCACCACGCCGCGGTCTCGGCCGGTGTCACCGCGGGCTCGACCGTCGCGGTCGTCGGTGACGGCGCGGTCGGCCTCTGCGCCGTCCTGGCGGCCAAGCGCCTCGGCGCGACCACGATCATCGCGATGTCGCGGCACGAGTCGCGGCAGAACCTCGCCCGCCGCTTCGGGGCGACCCACATCGTCGAGACCCGCGGCGACGAGGGCGTCGCGCGCGTCCGCGAGCTGACCGGCGGGATCGGCGCCGACTGCGTGCTCGAGTGCGTCGGCACCAAGGAGTCGATGCAGCAGGCACTCGACTCCGCCCGCCCCGGCGGCATGGTCGGCTACGTCGGCGTCCCCAACGGAGGCCCCGAGCTGCCCGTCCGCCAGATGTTCGGCTCGAACGTGGGCGTCAACGGCGGAGTCGCGCCGGTCCGCGGCTACATGGCCGAGCTGCTGCCGGACGTGCTCAGCGGCGCGATCGAGCCCGGTCTGGTCTTCGACCTCGAGCTGCCCCTCGAGGAGATCGCCGAGGCGTACGCCGCAATGGACGAGCGCCGCGCGATCAAGACCCTCGTGCGTCCGTAATCCCGCGGAGGGGCGCCGGCACGGCCGCGAGGAGTAGCCTCCCGCGCATGACCGCGTCAGCCCGCACCGCCGCGACGGCGCCCCTCTTCCACCCCGACCTCGCGCTCGGCCGCTTCCTCCCGCCGATCGTCCTCGGCCCGCGACTGCTGCGCCTCGCCACGCGACGCGCCGCCGAGGGAGGCGAGGCCCCGCCCGACATCGTGGTCGACGACGTCGAGATCCCCGTCGCCGGAGCCGCTCCCGTCCGGGCCCGCAGCTACCGGCCGCGTATCCTCCGCGGTACCGCTCCCGCGCTCCTCTGGGTGCACGGCGGCGGCATGGTGCTCGGCAGCCACCTTCAGGACGAGGCGCCCTGCATCGACTTCGCCCGCACCCTGGGCATCACGGTCGTCTCCGTCGACTACCGCCTCGCGCCCGCGCATCCGGCCCCGGCTGCCGTCGAGGACGTGCTGGCCGCGTTCGACTGGCTCGTCGAGCACGCGCAGGAGCGCGGCGTCGACCCGGCGCGCATCGCCGTCGGAGGCGCGAGCGCGGGCGGCGGCATCGCCGCGGGTGCGACCCTCCTCGCCCACGACCGCGGAGGAGCGCAGCCCGCGTTCCAGCTGCTCGTCTACCCGATGCTCGACGACCGCACCGTCACCCGGCCCGGTCCTCCTCCGCGCGGAGTCCGCGTCTGGACCCCGGGCAGCAACCGCTTCGGCTGGACCGCCTACCTCGCAG
>NZ_PSVU01000081.1:0-6705 GCF_002932515.1 Rathayibacter sp. AY1D5 | reverse complement strand
AGCGGATCGACGTGCGCGGAACGCAGGACGCTCTGCGAGACGCGACCACCCTCCCAGGCCGACTGCGGGCGATCGACGACGAAGGAGGAGAGAGCCTAGGAATGCTGCGGGAACCCGAGGTTGATGCCGCCGTGGGAGGGGTCGAGCCAGCGGCTGGTGATGGCCTTCTGCTGGGTGAAGAAGCGGACGCCTTCTGCTCCGTGGGCCTTGGTGTCGCCGAAGAGGGACGCCTTCCAGCCGCCGAAGGAGAACGTGGCGACGGGGACGGGGATGGGGACGTTGATGCCGATCATGCCGACCTCGACCTCGTTCTGGAAGCGACGGGCCGCTCCTCCGTCGTTGGTGAAGATGGCCGTGCCGTTGCCGAACGCGCCGTTGTTGATCAGCGCGACGCCCTCCTCGTAGGAGGCGACGCGGACGATGGAGAGCACCGGTCCGAAGATCTCCTCCGTGTACGCGCGGGAGGTCGTGGGGACCTTGTCGAGCAGGGTCGGGCCGAGCCAGAAGCCGTTCGCGTCGCCGTCCACCTCGATGCCGCGGCCGTCGATGACGACCTCCGCGCCGTCCTCCTCCGCGATCGCGATGTAGGAGGCGACCTTGTCGCGGTGCGCCTCGGTGATCAGCGGGCCCATGTCGCAGCCACGACGTCCGTCGCCGGTGCGCAGGGTCGCGGCCCTGTCCTGGATCCTGGTGATGAGCTCGTCGGCGACGGGCTCGACCGCGACGACGACCGAGATCGCCATGCACCGCTCGCCCGCCGAGCCGAAGCCGGCGTTGATGGCGGAATCGGCGACGAGGTCGAGGTCCGCGTCGGGGAGCACCAGCATGTGGTTCTTCGCCCCACCGAGGGCCTGGACGCGCTTGCCGTGCTTCGTGCCCGTCTCGTAGACGTACTGCGCGATCGGGGTCGAGCCGACGAACGAGATCGAGCGGACGTCGGGGTGCTCGAGCAGCCCGTCGACGGCCTGCTTGTCGCCGTTGAGCACCGTGTAGACGCCGTCGGGGAGGCCGGCCTCCTTCCAGAGGGCGCCGAGCCAGATCGCCGGGGACGGGTCCTTCTCGGAGGGCTTCACCACGACGGTGTTGCCGGCGGCGATGGCGATGGGGAAGAACCACATCGGCACCATCGCCGGGAAGTTGAAGGGGGAGATGATCCCGACCACGCCCAGCGGCTGCTTGGTCGAGTAGACGTCGACGCCGGTGGAGACCTGCTCCGAGTACTCGCCCTTGAGGTGGTGCGCGAGCCCCGTCGCGAACTCCACGACCTCCTGCCCGCGGGTGATCTCGCCCAGCGCGTCCGAGACGACCTTGCCGTGCTCCGACGTGATCAGCTCGGCGAGCTCCTGCTTCTTCGCCTCGAGGAGCTCGCGGAAGCGGAAGACGATCTGCTGCCGCTTCGCGAGCGACGTGTCGCGCCAGGCGGGGAAGGCGGCCTTCGCGGAGGCGACGGCGGCGTCCACCTCGGCGGAGTCGGCGAGCGCGACCTCCTTGGTCGCGACTCCCAGCGCCGGGTCGTAGACGGGAGCGGTGCGGCCGGACGAGGAGGCCGAGGGAGCCCCGTCGATCCAGTGGCCGACGACGGACAGGGCGGTGGCGGGCTCGGCGATGCTCATGGCGACGACTGTAGGGGCGTGACCACGGCCGCGGGGGTGCCGATCCGTCCAGCGGTGGAGGGGTGGTCTGGACGGATCGGCGCGCTCAGTCGGTGGGACGGGAGGCGTCGGCGTCGGCGTCGGGCGAGGGGGTGGCCGCGTCGGGGCTCGAGGTGGCGGGGTCGGCCGCGCTCGGGTCCGCAGCGCCGGGATCCGCAGCGCCGAGGTCGGCGGCGCCGACGTCGGCGGCATCCTGCTCGGCTGTACCGGTCTCCTCACCGTTGACCTCGGCAGCGGACGCTTCAGCCGCAGTCTCCGCCGCACCCGCCGGGTCGAACCGCGCCAGCGCGGCCGTGATGTTGTCGTGCCCGCCGCGTTCGTTCGCCCAGGCGACCAGCGCCTCCGCGAGCGTGACCGGATCCGCGCCCACCCGCTCCTGCGCCTCGCGCAGCACGCGCGCGAGGTCCTCGGCGGCGGACGCGTAGTTCCACAGCCCGTCGGAGCAGACCAGAACCCAGCCCGGCTCGGTCAGCTCCTCGGAGGCGACCCGCGGCTCCTCGTCGTGCGCGTCGGCGCCGAGCCAGCGGGTGATGGCGTGAGCGTCGGGCGCCGTCTCGGCCTGCTCCCGCGGCACTCCCGAGGCGATCTGCTCCTGCGCCCACGAATCGTCGACCGTGAGCTGCCGCGGCTCGCCCGCGTCCGGCATCCAGTAGCTGCGGCTGTCGCCCACGTTGCCCGTGACGAGCAGCGCGCCGTCCAGCACCGCCGCGGTGAAGGTGCACGAGGGCGGATTCGACCGCTTCTCGGGCACGGCCGCGTCGATCGCTCCGGAGGCGCGCGCGGTGGCCATCTGCAGCAGCGCGCGCCAGCGGTCCGCTCCCGCGCTCTCCCCGCCGACCTCGGCCTGCAGCGCGCTGAGTGCCGCACGGGCCGCGGCGAGCGACGCCTTGTCGGAGTCGGGGGTCGAGGAGACCCCGTCGCAGACCACCAGCAGCGCCGTCCTCAGAGAGCCGTCGGCGCCGGTGGTCGCCCCGAGCGCCATCGCGTCCTCGTTGGCCGGGTGCCGGAGCCCGCGGTCGCAGACGCCGCCGACCAGCGGGTGCGGCGCTTCGGCCCAGTGCTCGCGCTCGGTCGGAGCGGGGCGTCCGCACTGCTCGCAGTAGCCGTCCTCGGCGACCGCTCCCCCGCAGTAGACGCAGGCGGCGGATCCTCCGACGGCGACGGGCGGAGCGGAGGGGGTGGCCGCGACGATCAGCGGCGTCCCGCAGGCCTCGCAGAACGCGTCGCCCGTCGTGACCGGCTCGCCGCAGTTCGGGCAGGGAGTCGACAGCGCGCCGCTCATGTCAGCGTCCAGCGTCGGACCTCGTTGGCCCGGTCGACGAGGCGCAGGCGCTCGTCGCGCTCGCGAGTGGAGGCGGCGAGCGCGCGGTAGGAGGCCTCGAGGCCGTCGCGGATGGCGGCCTCGTTCGCCTCGACTCCGCCGAGGGTCGCTCCCTCGGCCGGGCCGTCGCGCCGCACCAGCTCGAGAGCGGAGGCGAGGACCTGGGTCGTGAGCTCGAGGCGGGTCCGCTGGTCGATCGACACGGAGTCGACGCTCGCGAGGGCGGCCGAGAGCGCGGGCAGCCCGCGGCCCGACTCCGCCAGCAGCTCCGCCCGGCGGCGGCGCGCGTCGGAGTAGGAGGAGCGCGTGGGCGCGACGATGTCGAGCGCGTCGAGCGCCCCGTCGAGGTCGGAGCGCAGCTGCCGCACCCGGGCGAGACCGAAGGCGGCGGGTGCCGTGTAGTTCGCGTCGGCGCGGGCGCAGATCACGTAGAGGGACTCGGCGACCTCGGGCTCGCCGCTCGCCTCGCACGCCGCGGCGAGCGCGAGCTTCGGGGCGAGCTCGCCGGGGACCTGCCCGTAGACGGTGTTGAAGGAGGCGCGGGCCCCGATGTCATCGCCGCGCGCGAGCTGCGCGAGACCGCTCATCCAGACCGCCCGCCACTCCCACGGGTCCTCCGTGAGGATCTCGCCCGTCGCGCGGGCCGCCTCCTCCCAGCGCTGCGCCTCGATCGCCGCCCGGGCGCGGGCGAGCCGCACCTCGACCGTCACGGTGGGCGCGAGCGCGAGAGCGCGCAGGCGCACGATCGGGTCGGCGACGTTCACGCCCGCGAGCCACGACCGGGCGGGATCGGACTCGTCGCGGCGGAGCGCCGGCAGCGCGTCCCACGGCGGGACGCGGTCGACCACGTCGGCCACGGGCGCCTCGAACAGGGCCGACTCCGTCGAGTGCAGCGCGGGGTGTCCGGGACCGCGGTCGGTCGCGACGACCTCGCGCAGCACCCCGAGCAGCTGGCCGCGCATCTCGTCCACCGTGGCGAAGCGGTCCTGCGGGTCGGGAGCGCACGCCTTCGCGATCAGGCGGTAGAAGGAGTCGTAGCGCTGGAACAGCGGTGTCTCCGACACCGGCGGCAGCGAGGCGACGAAGGTCGTCTGGTTGCCGCGGAAGTCGAGCACCAGCGAGGCCAGCGTTCGGCCGATCGTGTAGACGTCGGAGGCGACCGAGGGACCGAGGTCGGCGACCTCCGGAGCCTGGTAGCCGACGGTGCCGTAGATGGCGGAGTCCTCGTCGTCGATCCGGCGCACTCCGCCGAGGTCGATCAGCTTGACCTGGTCGCCCACCTGGATCATGTTGTCCGGCTTGAAGTCGCAGTAGAGCAGGCCGTGGTCGTGCAGGTAGGCGAAGGCGGGCATGACCTCGAGCACGAAGGCGAGCGCCTGGTCCACCGGCAGCGGATCCGCGGCGCCGCCGTTGGCGTCCAGCCGCTCCTTCAGGATCTGCTTGAGGCTCGGCCCGCCGACGTACTCCATCACGATGTAGCCGGCGCCGTCGTGCAGGACGAAGTTGTAGATCTCGACGATCAGCGGGTGCTCGACCTCGGCCAGGAATCGGCGCTCGGTGACGGCCGCCGCGTACGCATCGGGGTCGCCGGAGTTGAGCAGGCCCTTGAGCACCACCCAGCGCCCCGAGACGTTCCGGTCGCGCGCGAGGTAGATCCAGCCGAGGCCGCCGTAGGCCAGGCAGCCGACGACCTCGTACTGGCCGCCGACGACATCGCCCTTCACCAGCTGCGGGGTGAACGAGAACGGCGTGCGGCAGTTGGGGCAGAACCCCTCGGTGCGGCCGGGCCGACCGTCGCGCCCGCGGCCGACGGCGGTGCCGCAGTGCGAGCAGAAGCGCTTGCGCTCGGGGAGGACCGCCTCGGTCATCAGGGCGGCCATCGGGTCGGCGGCCGGGCGGGACGGGACGGTGGTGAGCCCGGCGCCGAGCCTCGGGCCGCGCAGTCGGGTCGAGGTGGTGCCGACGCGGCGGGTGACCTTCGAGCCGGTCTGCGCCGTGCGGGCGGAGCCGAGGGCGGCGGTGGCGAGGCGGGCGGAGGAGGTGCGCGTGCTGCGCGCGGTGGCCGACTCCTCCGCGGGGCCGGGTGCCGTGGCGCCGGGGGTGCCCTCGACGAAGCCGGTGCCGAAGGCGGCGGAGGCGGTGGCGGGCGTGGAGGCCGGAGCGGCGCGGCGCGCGGTCGGCGTGGAGGCGGCGGCGCCCTCCTCGGGCGGGAGGCCGCAGACGTTGCAGTAGCCGTCCTCGATCGTCCCGGTGCAGCCGGGAGTCGCGGTGCAGGGGGCGCCGTTCATGGGGTGGCCTTCCGGTGGTGCGCGGGGTCGGGGTGCGGGAGGTCGCGGGTGACGACGTCGTACTGCTCGACCAGGTGGCGGGCGAGCGGGACGGAGCAGGGCACGGTGTCGAGGGCGGCGCGCACCTCCTCCTCGGCCGCGACACCGACGGCGGTGGCAGCGCGGCCGTTGCCCTCGGCACGCTCCCGCAGCGCCCGGAGGCGGAAGCCGAGGGCGGCCCGTTCGCGCAGCGGCGAGGTGTAGGCGGCCTCGACCGCGTCGAACGCGCGGCCGACGGCGGTGAGCCGGGCGAGGTGCGCGTCGAGCGCCTCACGGTCGGACGGAGGATCGCCCAGCCGGGAGACGTCGGGCACGGCCAGCCGCGGCGGGTCGGCGATCTCGCGGCGGCAGCGGGCCACGAGCTCGCGCAGCGGCGCCTCGCGGCGCTCGGCCGCCTCCGCCAGCTCGCGCGCCCGACGGCGGTCGCGCTCGAGTCCGCGCCGCTCGGACGCGGCGATGATCAGGTCGCGCTCGAGCCGGGCGGAGTCGCTCTCGAGCTGGCCGAGCGGCCCGGACACGTCGGCTCCCCGGCCCGCCCGCTCGGCGAGCGCGTCGAGGCGGGAGCGCAGCACGGCGACCCGCTCCGCCCGCTCGCGGTCGACCGTGCCGCCGCCGTCACGGGTGAGGTCGCGGCAGCGCTCGATCTCGGCGCGCACCCCCACGATCCGCCCGGCGACGTCGGTGCCGCTGGGGTCGAGCTCGAGCCGGGAGCGCAGCTGGCCGACGACCGCGTCGCAGAGGCGCACCGCCTCCACCAGCGAGACCGCGCCGCTCCCGGAGGCGTCGAGACGGCCCCAGATCAGCTGCGACATCCGCTCGCGCGCCACGACGTCGACGCGGCCGGAGTCCCAGACCGCCTCGAGCTCGGCGAGGCGCCGGGTGACGGACTCGCGGAGCGACTGGGCGAGCACCACGTCGGCCGTGTAGTTCTCGGCCTGCGGCGACGCCAGCGCGGCGGCGTCCAGCCGCGAGAGCTCGCGCGTGGTCCGCTGGAGCCAGCGGGTGAGAGCGGCGAGGTACTCGAAGAGCTCGCGCTGCGGCGCGGCCTCCCCGAGCCGGCCCGGAGCGACGGGGGTCCCCTCCGCGAGACCGGTGCTCATCGGCCGTACACCGGGGCCGGCGGCGAGGCCTCGCCGAGGACCCCGAGCCAGCGCTCGTAGATGCTCTGCCAGCGGCCGTCGCTGCGGATGCTCTCGAGCGAGGCGTTGACGAAGCGCACGAAGTCGGGGTCGTCGGCGGGCAGGCCGAGGCCGTAGGGCTCCGAGCTCAGGGCGTCGCCGACGACCTTCGCGTACGGGTCCTGCGCCACGAAGCCCGCGAGGATCGTGTCGTCGCCCGCGATGGCGTCGACCTCTCCTGCCTGGAAGAGGGCGAGGCACTGCGAGTGCGTGGCGGCCTCGACGGC
>NZ_PSVU01000080.1:0-8017 GCF_002932515.1 Rathayibacter sp. AY1D5 | reverse complement strand
ACCGTCACGTCCGTTCTGCACGAGCACGAGCTGACCCTGGACCAGGCCGCGAGCTGGCGGAAGTGCTCGGCCGTGCGCTCGTCGCCGCGGCGCCAGGACTCCTTGCTCGTGTGCGCCTCCTGCCCTCCGAGCACGACGGCCAGCGCGACCAGGCGGGCCTTCGCGGGGTTCCCCTCGATCAGCGCCCCGAGAGCGTCGGCGCGGTAGCCGGAGGGGCGCTCGATGCGCAGCAGCGCGTGCGCGAGGTCGCTGCCGTTGCTCATCCCCGACGACACCGCGAACCGGTGAGCGGTGAGGCACAGGGCGATGACGCGATCCGCGTCCTTGGGGAGGGTCCTGCGGGCGAGGAAGGTCGCGATCCACTCGCGGCGCACCTTCTCGGCCGCGTTCCACGCCTTGTTGTTGGCGATGAGCACCTTCCGCTCAGCGGACTTCTCGGCACGCTCCTCCTCGGCCTCCTCCTCGGTCTGCGGCTGCTCGGGGGCTCCGTAGGCGTAGGTGAATCCGGCGGCGGTCGGGTCCTGGACCAGGAGCGTGACCTCGACCTCGCCGCGCCAGCTGGTGTCGATGAGCACTCCGCGGCCGGGAGCGGCGGCGACCTGCTCGGGCGTGACGCTCTTCCCGTCCTCGCCGCGCAGCTGCCGGATCGGCGTCCACGTCGCCTGGTCGCCGTAGGCGTCGGAGCGGGTGAGGATCTGGAAGCCGTTGCTGGTGTACTCGGCGGCGGTCGCCGCGAGGAGCCCCTGGTGCGCGGCCTCGTCGCGGAGGGTCTGCGCGGTGTGCTCGAACTGGGCCGGGTCGTGGGTGGCGACCTCGATCAGGGTCGCGCGGGCGTCGGCGTCGTCCTCGAACTCCGACAGCACCGCCGCCTGGTCCAGGGTCAGCTCGTGCTCGTGCAGAACGGACGTGACGGTCGCGGACTCCGCGACCGCGAGCCCCTTCTTCACGGCGTCGGTCTTGGTGCCGGTGCGCTTGGCGATCGCTGCGGCGGTGACGCCCTCGAACGCGAGCTGCGCCCACGCGGCGGTGCGGTCCGCGACGCTCAGCTCGGCGCGCTGGTCGTTCTCGATGATCTGCTGCACGATCCGGTCGGCGGTCGTCTCGTCGCCCTCCACGACGTAGACCGGGATCGTGGGCACTCCGGCCTCGCGGGCGGCGAGGGTGCGGCGCTGTCCAGCGCGGACGATGACGTTGCCGTGCTCGTCGCGGCGGGCGAGAACCGGGGTGATGACGCCGTTCTCGCGGATCGACGCGATGAAGTCCTTCGTCAGCGGGGCGCTGGTGCGGACGTTCACCTCGATCACGAGGACGGTCAGGTCGATGTGCTGAACGGTCCCGGTTCCGGTGGTGATAGTCACGATGGTTTCTCCTTGATCGGTGTGCGATCATTGAGGCGACAAGTCCCGTGGTTCTAGACCAACTACGGGGCTTTTGTCGTCTTCCTGATCGTTTTTCTTTGCCTCTCCGGCGGGATGAAACCAATTGAGTGGAGACGCCGTAGTGACGAGCTTTCCGGGCGAAATAAGGGCGCTTGCGCCCGCGTCCGGAAAGCTCGGCACGGAGGCGTCGGAGCGAGATAGGTTGAAACCGCGGAGAGGTGAAGAATCTCAATCAGGTTGTCAACAGTGCCGCAGGCTCCTTCGGCCGGCTCCGTCCGGCCGCGGTAGCAGTAGCGTCAATGCATGCGCGAAGAGGTCTCCACGAGTCGATCTCTCGTCCGCCGAGGCGTCTTCGTCCGGGGACTGGCACTCGCGCCGGTTGCGGCGATGCTGATTGCTCTCTCGGCCTGCTCGGGCGGGCTCACCACATCAGCGACGGATGCGTGCAACTACCACTCCTCCTGGGTCAGCGAAGGCAGCGCAGGACAGCAAGAGGGTCGCCGTGAGCAGCTGCTGCGTACGATGTCTGAGTCTCTGAGCGCGGAGGACCCGAAGGAGTTGACGGAAGCGGTGACCGCCATGGAGACGACCCTTGAGGGTGGCGACGACGAGGCGTTCCAGACGGCCAGCGCGGCGTTCGCCAGCTCCTGCCGAGCGAATGGTTGGGAGCTGCCCGAAGGCTGACAGGCCAACGGCCCACCTCGTATCAGTCAGGCAACAGCGAAGACGGTCCTAGCCGAGTCCACCGTTTGAGGTTCCTTTGGGGTCGCACACGTACTTGCAGTTCCCTCAAAGTCACACTCAAAGGGAGCAGGAGGCGTGTAGCTGCGGTCGTCCCGAAACATGGCCCAAATGACGTCGAGACGACGGCGAGCGAGCGCGAGGATGGCTTGCTTGTGCGACTTCCCTTCAGCGCGCTTACGGTCCTAGAACGCTCTCGATTCGGTCTTCTGCTGGACGCTGACCATCGCTGCGAGATAGCAGGCGCGCAACAGGCGCCGGTCGTAGCGGCGAGGTCGATGATGATTGCTGCTGATCCTTCCCGAGTCGCGTGGTGCTGGCGCGAGGCCCGCGACACCGGCGAGCCGATCAGCGCTGACGTAGGCGCTGAGGTCGGGGCCGGTTGACGCGAGGAACTCGGCCGCGAGCAGGGGCCCGAAGCCGGGCATGGACTGCAGGAGCTCGGCGGCACGACTCGTCTCGACATGGGTGGCGATGAGCTGATCGATCTCCGCGATGCGCGCCTCGAGCGCGATGACGTCGTGCGCGAGGCTACGCGCGAGCTCGGATTCGATCGCCTGGCCCGGGAGAACGGTCTGCTGGCTCTTCGCCGCAGCGACCGCGTCGGAGGCGGTCGCGACCGCAGTTCGGCAGCCCTGCGAGCGAAGCCATCGGGCAAGGCGGGACTCCCCCATCCGCCGGATAGCATCCGGTGTCGCGTAGCCGGTGAGGAGGATGAGTGAGGCGCGGCTGGCGGAGTAGTTGAAGGCGCGCTCGAGCGCGGGGAAATATTCGAGCAGGTGCGCCCGCAGAGGGTTGATCGCTCGGGTGCGGTCGCACACGAGATCCTTGCGGTGCCCCGTCAGCGCCCGCAGCTCGATGCGGATCTCATCCTCGACCGTCAGTACTTGTAGGTCGCGGCGCATCCGGGCCTGGTCGGCGATGATCGCCGCGTCCTTCGCGTCGGTCTTGCCGTCACCGCGATACGCCTTCGCGGCGTGGTGCACTGCATGCCCCGGGATGTAGACGACGGGCAGACCGTGAGCCGCGAGGAGCCCGAGCAGCAGCGACGCGCCCCCGCTACTGAGATCGATCGCCCACAGGCACTCGTCGCCGGCAGCCAGTTCGGTGACGGCGGCGATCAGATCGAGCAGCGCCGTCTCATCGTTGGCGACGCGGGCGGAGTGGAGCTTGGCGCCGTCGGAGTCGATGACGACGCAGTGGTGGTGCCCCTTCCCCGCGTCGATTCCGGCCCAAATCTGCGGCATGGCCGCTCCCTTCACTTCCCTCGTGGCGGTGATGGTCACGCCGACGTTTCCTTACGCAGCGATCTGTTCGCTTCTCTCAATTAGCGGTCGAACCATCGGGTGGACGGCGGGCGGCCATTCTTCACAAGCCGTCACAGCGGCGAAAACGCGAGAGCCATACCCGCCGTCCTCGAACGATCGACACACTACGACTGCACCGAAACCGCCCGAGCAACAAGGTAAGGAAACGCGGGGACCGGACCGCGCAGCGGTCCACGATCTGCGGTCTCCGATCTGCGGTGTTCCGTCACCGCTGCACGAGTGCAGCTCGCACCCCTGAACGGGTGGCGGGACCGCCCTCGCTCTCGTCCTCGTCGGCGTCGAGGATCGCGACAATGCGGTGTGCGGTCGTCAGCACCCGCACCGCGGTTCCGCGAATCACATCGGCGTCGCAGGTACTCCAGCTCGCTACGTACCCGACGCCATACGCGCTCGTGTCGAATCCGACCAGCCGGTGACGACGTATGCGACTGACTCGGCTTCAACCTCCGTCACTCCGCGGTGCTGCGCCTACTCCTCGAGGTCATCAACATGACCCATCAGCTCGTGCGCCGTCTTGTGGGTCAGAGGGCCGACCGATTCTTGGGACCTAGGGGTGTTTCATTCAAGGCTCGGCCTGTGGATAACTGTGCTTTGCTGGAAGAGCACAGCCCACGGGGTCAGTCCTCGTCGACGGCCGCTGTCCCTTCGAGCGCCATCGCGACGGCCTCGAACTCCGCGAGAGCTGCGGCAAGGTCCTCGACGATCTCGCGGGCGATAACCTCGGGTGCCGGCAGGCTGTCGAGGTCATCAAGCGAGTCGTCGCGCAGCCAGGTGACGTCGAGGTTCACCTTGTCGCGTGCGATCAGTTCCTCGTACGTGAACGACTTCCAGCGGCCACCCTCGGCCCCGGTGACGCGCTCGCTCCGGGGTGTGCCGGGGAGGAACGATGCGACGAACTCCTCGAGGTGCGCACGGCGGAGCGGGTTCTGCTTGAGCGTAAAGTGCATGTTTGTGCGCAGGTCGTAGACCCAGAGCTTGCGCGTCCACGGTGTTTCGCTGGCAGGCTTCTTGTCGAAGAACAGCACGTTGGCCTTCACGCCCTGTGCGTAAAAGATGCCGGTGGGCAGTCGGAGCATCGTGTGCAGATCGAAGTCGTCGAGCAGCTTGCGGCGCAACACCTCGCCTGCGCCACCCTCGAATAGCACGTTGTCGGGCAGCACGACGGCCGCGCGGCCGTTGATGTCGAGGACGGTCATGATGTGCTGTACGAAGTTGAGTTGCTTGTTCGAAGTCGTCGCAACGAAGTCGACACGCTCGATCTCCGTGTCCTCGCGCGCTTCGCGCCCGTCCGCGCCGACCATGGTCAGCGACGACTTCCTACCGAAAGGCGGGTTGGACAGCACCACCGAGTACCGCTCGCCCGTGTCGGCGATCAGCGCATCGCGCACGTCGATCAGCGACTCGCCCTGTGGCGTGCCGATGCCGTGCAGCAACAAGTTCATCGCGGCGAGGCGCGCTGTCCCGTCTACGAGTTCCGTCCCGTGCGCAAACCCATCGCGCAAATGGTCGCGCTGGGTCGGCGTGAGGTGCTCGGCCTCGCGCGAGGCGTAGTCGTGAGCGACGAGCAGGAATCCGGCGGTACCGCAGGCGGGGTCAAGTACGTTGTCATCCGGCGAGGGCTGGATCACGTCGACGATCGCCTGAATCAGGTCGCGCGGCGTGAAGTACTGGCCGGCGCCGGAGCCCTTGTCGGACGCCCCCTTGGCCAGCAGCTGCTCGTAGGCGTCGCCTTTAAGGTCAGTGCCCGATGCTGACCACTGCTCGCGGTCGATCAGGTCGACGATGAGTCGTTTGAGCTTCGCGGGGTCCTGGATGCGGTTCTGTGCCTTCCGGAAGATCACACCGAGTGTGCCGGGCTGCTGCGCGAGGCCGACAAGGATCCGTGTGTACTCGAACTCGAGCTGAGCACCTTCGGCGTCGAGCAGCCGCTGCCACGAATAGTGATCGGGCACAATCTGCTGGGGACGGAGCTTCCGCGTGGCGCGCTCATGCGCCATTTTCAAGAACAGCAGGTAGGTGAGCTGCTCGATGTAGTCGAGCACTCCGACGCCGTCATCACGGAGAAGGTTGCGGAACGAATCGAGCTTGTCGACCAAACGGCGTGCGTCAGTCATTGAGGCCTCCTCGACCAAGACGGATCGTCGAACCGGTGAGCTCGCCGGCGAACGCAGCGTTCAAGAGCGAGTTACGGAGCGCAGCCGCTCGGCGTCGCTGGATGCGGAGCTGATTAATCGCGGCGACAGCTGCCGCATCGATCTCGACGAGACGACCGACAGCCTCGCGCTGGCGGGCGGCATCCGGGAGGGGCACCGTCGTTTCGGCCACAGCGCGCTGATCGATCTTGGGCATCGAGCCCGCCAGCCCCTTTGCGCGCGCGCGAAGCGCGCGGTGTACTCGCTCAGCACGAAGGGCAGCAACCAGATAGCGTCCGTCGACGAGCGATTCGTCTGGGCGCACCCTGATCAGCAGGTCCGGGAAAATGGCCCAGTTCCGAGGGCCGTCAAAGCGCGCCGTCGTCCCAACGAGTTCGGGCGTATTCGCCCGCTGCACGAAGATATCGCCAGGCTCGAGCCATAGCCCCTGAGCGACCGATGCAGGCGTGACCGTCTCCTTGGTGAACTGGTCCGTGAAGCTGTTCCGCGTGACCGCGGTCAGGGTCAACGTTCGAGTGCCGCCCGCGGCGCCTTCAGCGGCCCGGTCCGAGCGCCCGTTTCGCATCGGCTCGCGGAGCAGACGTCCGACGGCCACCATCGGCGGGTCACCATGCCAGAGTTCCTCCGCGCTGGCAGCGGACTGCCACGCCGCGACCCGGCGCTCAGCGGCACCGAGATAGGCGCCTGCGGCATCGAGCCTGGACAGGTGATCCTCGAGGACGGCGACAATGCTGAGCTGCTCCTCGAGTGGCGGAACCGGGACCGGGAGCTGCACGAAACGGTCATGAGTCAGATTGAGGCCGCTGTCGGAGATTCCGGTTTTCATCTCGTCGATACGCTTCTGCGCGTCCGGGCTCAACAGATACATCTCGAGAAAGCGGGCGTCGATGCGCTCCTCGGGACGGAGGCGATACATCTTCCCGGACATCATCAGGCGCTCGGGTGCGTGCCGAACAAGCGCCGGAATTCCACAGCGCGAGCGTGGGCCGGCGCAGGTGATGAGCAGATCGCCGGCTTTCACTTCAATGTTTGATTTCGGATCAAGCGTGTCCGGCAACGCCTTGTTGTGCTCAGGCTCAAACCTTCCCGCCTGGATAGCGGTGGTCTTCAACACGCCCCACTCGCCAGGCGCCGCCGGATGCGCGTGGCACTTAGGACTCCAGCCTTGCTGGATGACACGCTTGTTCGACTGGCGCTGCAGGAGATCTCCGATAGGGTGTCGCTCCCAGGTCACGCGGTCAGCTCCTGATTCAGCTCGTTCAGCAGGTCGCCCGCGGCGTCGCCGAGGTCGCGGAGCGCGCCATCCACGCCACCTCGTTCGCCGAACGGTGCCTTGTCGAGGTCGTCGGCGGTGATGCCCGCCGACGCCGCGATGATCTGCATCATCTTGTCCAGCCACCAGCGCTGACTGCCGCTGAATGTGGCTCCTGACTGTTCCTGCCGGGCGAGCCAGTTCGCGTAGCGCGACTCGACGAGGTCGGCGTAAGGAACCAAGGCGTCGTCGATGCCAACCTCGTAGCGGAGCAACGAGATCAGGTCGGTCGACGTGTGCCGGTCGCGCGTCTCGGCGCTACCGCGATACTCGACGCCCAGTGAAAGGTACGCGCTCCAGATGTAGTCGACCGTCCAGTTGTGCGGCGGACGCTTGATTCGTTCGGCGAGTTCCTTCACGTCGCCGAACGCGATGCCGCGTCCCTTGGCGTCGAACATCAGTTGGATCGCGCTGATCTCGTCGCGGTGGTCGGCGAGATAGGCCTTCCACGACTCGATGGTCTCTCGAGCCGCATCCGGGTCGACGACACCGTACGCGTCGACGAGCGAGTCGCGGCTGACCTCGTCGATCACCTGATCGTGTGCGCGGCGCAATTCGATGATGCGCGTGCGCAGCTCGGGGTTCGCAGCGAGCGGCTCGATCGCCGCGTCGAGCAGATCTTGGATCACGTCGGTCGGCTCTCGTGTCGGCTCAGCGGCCATCGCCGCGGCCTGCGTGTCGGGATTCACCGCAGCGACGAGAGCCCGGACAACGGCGCGGAGCGACTGTCCGGCGACGGCATCCAGTTCGGCGCGTTCGGTCGGGGTCATTTGCTGCTCGAGTGCCGCGAGACGGTTTGCGAGCGTGGCGGTCTCGTCCTCAGTCAGGTTGAGCGTCGCGGCCTTGTCGAGCAACTTCTTGAGGCTGATGGCGCGGTCGCGGTTGAGCGGAGGCTCGACGAAGTCGTGCTCGGTGACACCAATAGCGTCCACCAATACGAAGCAGATCTTCGCCTCGGCGTCGTCGGTGACGGCTCGGAACGTCGCCGGATCGATTGTGCGCGCCCCGCGACCCTTCATTTGCTCGAAGTACTGAGCCGACCGCACGTCTCGCATGAACAGCACGCACTCGAGCGGCTTCACGTCGGTGCCGGTGGCGATCATG
>NZ_PSVU01000008.1:0-93099 GCF_002932515.1 Rathayibacter sp. AY1D5 | reverse complement strand
CTCTCGCGCCGATCCGGCATGGCGTCCCTCTCGTTCGACTGCTCGAGCAGGCTACGCTCTCGGATGTGACCAATACGACCGTATTGCCGCCCCGTGCCGCAGCCGTCCGCGCGGGAACCCGGCTCTCGGCACGCCGCTCCGCGGCCACTCGACCAGCAGGGGCGGACGACGGACGCCCTCCCACCGCACGGTAGACACATCGCGCCCTGGAAATGGGAGTCTTGATACGCCGCTCTGCGGCTACTCGACCAGCAGGAGGAGGGAGCGCCCTCTCACCGCAAGGTGGAGGGCGCGTCCGAGAATCGCGTGGCAGCGATTCGAGGCAGCCCGACGGAATACGCTCTGCGGAACGCGCCCCGTCGGGAGGCCGACCGCGCTGAGCCGCGCAGGGAGCGGCTCAGAAACGGACTCAGCCCAGCGCTCGCTCGATCTTCTCCGTGATCTCGTTCTGGTCGAGGTAGTTGTCGATGACGACGACCTCGGCGAAGGTGCGGCCGATGCGGTCGACGAGCTCGCCGGAGGTGAGGATGACCTGCGCGTCGGCGGCGAGCGCGTCGACGGAGGCCAGGTCGGAGGCGATCACCTCGGCCTCGAGGTCGAGGGTCTCGAGGGCGCGCTCGGCGCCGAGCTTGAGGATGGCGGAGGTGCCGATTCCGGCGCCGCAGAGGGTGACGATCTTCATGCGCTTCTTCCGTGGTGCGGGTGGTGCGGGGTGCTGTCGGTGAGGACGGCGTTGATGCTGCGGACGGTGCGGGCGGCGGCGAGGGCGCCGACCGCGTCCGGACGGCTGAGCACGTCGGCGAGCCCGGAGACGAAGCCGACGTGTCCGTGCGCCTGGGTGGCGGCGATCCCGATGACGACCGACACCGGGTCGTTGGTGCTGTGGCCGAAGGCGACGGGCTCGGCCAGCGTGACGACGGAGAGGCCGTCCGCGAGGACGTCGTTGCCGGGCCGGGCGTGCGCGAGGGCGAGCCCGGGCGCGATGACGATGTACGGCCCGAGCACGTCGACCTGCTCGACCATGCGCCGGGAGTAGGCGGCGTCCACCGCGCCGGTCCGCTCGAGGGCACGGCCCGCCTCGAGGACGGCCTCCCGCCATGATCCGGCGGAGTGGCGGAGGGCCACCGCCTCCTCGGGGAGCGCGTCGAGCGGCACCGTCAGGCCGCCTCGAAGCCGGCGCTGATCGTCTCGACGAGCTCGCGGCGCTCGTCGAGCGGCAGGAAGGCGGCGTGAGCCGCGTTCAGCTGGAAGGCCTCGAAGTCGTCGAGGTCGTACCCGAAAGCGTCGGACAGGAGGGCGAGCTCGCGGCTGAGGGTCGTCGCGCTCATCAGGCGGTTGTCGGTGTTCACCGTGACGCGGAAGCCCAACTGGTAGAGCAGGTCGAAGGGGTGGTCGGCGAGCTCGGCACCCCACGCTGCGACGGCTCCGGTCTGCAGGTTGGAGGAGGGGCTGAGCTCGAGGGCGATCTCGCGGTCCTTCACCCACTCCGAGAGCTCGCCGAGGGTCACGTAGCTCGCGTCGTCGTCCTGGCGCTCGATGCGGATGTCCTCCGCGATCCGGACGCCGTGGCCCAGGCGCAGCGCGCGGCCGTCGAGCAGGGCCGAGCGGATGCTGTCGAGGCCGTCCGCCTCCCCCGCGTGGACCGTGGTCGGGAAGTGAGCCGCCGCGAGCAGCTCGAAGGCGTGACGGTGCCGCGAGGCGGGGAAGCCCGCCTCGGCTCCGGCGATGTCGAAGCCGATCGCACCGCGCTCGCGGTGGCGCAGCGCCAGCTCGGCGACCTCGAGCGAGCGGTCGGCGTGCCGCATCGCGGTGATCAGCTGGCCGACGCGGATTCTGTGTCCCTGCGCCGCCGCCTCCTGCACGCCCTGCTGCAGCCCCTCCTGGACCGCTTCGACAGCCGCGTCGAGCGAGAGCCCGGCGCGCTGGTGCTGCTCCGGCGCCCAGCGCACCTCGCCGTGCACGACTCCGTCGGCGGCGAGGTCGAGCACGAACTCGCGGGCCACGCGCTCGAGCGCCGGCGCGGTCTGCATCACGGCGACCGTCGTCTCGAAGGTGGCGATGTAGTCGGTGAGGGAGCCGGAGTCGGCCGTGGCACGGAACCACTCGGCGAGCGCGTCCGGCTCCTCGGCCGGGAGCGGTACGCCCGTCTCGCGGGCGATCTCGAGGACCGTCCCGGGCCGCAGGCCTCCGTCGAGGTGGTCGTGCAGCGACACCTTGGGGAGCTCGTCGATGAGGACGCCCTCGCCCGGGAGGAGGTACTCCTCGGTCTGATCGGTCACGGTGCTCCTCGCAGGTCGGCGGTGGTTCGCCGACCACCCTAGAGGGTCGGCGGAAGCGGCTCGCCGGGCGGCGCCTCCTCCGTGCCGGGCGGCGCGGGGCTAGGAGACGCGCTCCGCCACGAGGGGGCCGCCGTCGAGCACCTCGTCGCCCTCGTCGCCGATCCGGTAGGCACCGTCGAGCGCCTCGAGCGCCCGGGCGAAGCGCTCCGGCTCGTCGGCCGACAGCGTGAGCAGGGGCCGGCCCGCGCGGACGCGGTCGCCCGGCTTCGCGTGCAGGTCGATCCCCGCCGCGTGCTGCACCGCGTCGGACTGGCGGGCGCGTCCGGCGCCCAGGCGCCAGGCGGCGATGCCGAACGGCAGCGCCTGCTGCTCCACCAGGACGCCGTCGCGCTCGGCGACCACGACGTGGGTCTCGCGGGCCTCGGGGAGCGCCGCATCCGGATCCCCTCCCTGAGCGCGGATGACCGCGCGCCAGGTGTCCATCGCCGCGCCGCCGTCGAGGGCGCGCTCGACGTCCGCGTCCGGCTGCCCGGCGAGGGCCAGCATCTCGCGGGCCAGGGCCAGCGTCAGCTCCCGGACGTCCGAGGGGCCGCCGCCGGCGAGCACCTCGACCGACTCCCGCACCTCGTTCGCGTTGCCGATGGCCAGACCGAGCGGCACGTTCATGTTGGTCAGCAGCGCGGTGGTCCGCACCCCCGCGTCGTAGCCGAGGTCGACCATCGCCCGTGCCAGCTCCCGCGAGCGCTCGATGTCGACCATGAACGCGCCGGAGCCGAACTTCACGTCGAGCACCAGGGCGTCGGTCCCCTCGGCGATCTTCTTCGACATGATCGAGGACGCGATCAGCGGGATCGCCTCGACGGTTCCGGTGATGTCCCGGAGCGCGTAGAGCTTCTTGTCGGCGGGGGCCAGACCCGAGCCCGCGGCGCAGATCACGCCGCCGACCGTCCGCAGCTGCTCCAGCATTTCCTCGTTGCCGAGGTCGGCCCGCCAGCCCGGGATCGACTCCAGCTTGTCGAGCGTTCCGCCCGTGTGGCCGAGCCCGCGTCCCGAGAGCTGGGGCACCGCCACGCCGAAGGAGGCGACCAGCGGCATCAGCGGCAGCGTGATCTTGTCGCCGACCCCGCCCGTGGAGTGCTTGTCGACCGTGCGCTTGCCGAGTCCGTCGAACCGCATGCGCTCGCCGCTGGCGATCATCGCCAGGGTGAGGTCGCGGATCTCGTCGCGCTCCATCCCGTTCAGCAGGACCGCCATCGCGAAGGCCGCCATCTGCTCGTCGGCGACGTAGCCGCGGGTGTAGGCGTCGATCAGCCAGTCGATCTGCGCGGTCGAGAGCGTGCCGCGGTCGCGCTTGGTGCGGATGATGTCGACGGCGTCGAAGTCCTCGACGGGGGTGGTGCGGGTCATGCGGGGTCCTCGGTTCGGGAGTGGGAGCGGTGACGGCGGCGCTAGGAGGCGGCGTAGGCCTCGAGCGTGCGCGGGCCGAAGGCGTCGGGGATGACCTCGTCGATCGTCTTCACGCCCGACACGGTCTGGAGGAGCATGCCCTCGGCCGAGTGCTCGAAGAGCAGCTGGCGGCAGCGCCCGCAGGGCATCAGGACGCCGCCCTTCCCGTCGACGCAGGTGAAGGCGACGAGCCGGCCGCCGCCCGTCATGTGCAGAGAGGACACCAGCGCGCACTCGGCGCAGAGCGTGAGCCCGTAGGAGGCGTTCTCGACGTTGCAGCCCGAGATCGTCCGGCCGTCGTCCACGAGCGCGGCGACCCCGACGGGGAACTTCGAGTACGGGACGTAGGCGTGGCTCATGGCCTCCAGGGCGGCCTCGCGCAGCGCCTCCCAGTCGATGTCGGTCACGACGGCTCCTCTCAGGACTTCAGGTACGGCTTGCCGGCGGCGGCCGGTCCGCGGGACTGGCCGACGAGACCGGCCACCGCGAAGATCGTCACGACGTACGGCAGCATCAGCATGAACTCGCTGGGCACGGGCGAGCCGATGACGCCGAGCACGTTCTGCAGGTTGGTCGCGAAGCCGAACAGGAGCGACGCGAGCGTCGCCTTGATCGGGTCCCAGCGGCCGAAGATGACGGCGGCCAGGGCGATGAAGCCCGCACCCGCGGTCATCTCCTTGCCGAACGCGCCGACCGCGTCGAGCGTGTAGTACGCGCCGCCGACTCCGGCGATCGCCCCGGCGAGGGAGACGTTCCAGAAGCGCGTGCGGGCGACATCGATGCCCACGGTGTCCGCGGCCTGCGGGTGCTCGCCCACTGCGCGCAGGCGGAGGCCCCACTTGGTCTTGAACAGGCCCCACCACACCGCGAAGATCGCGAAGTACATCAGGTAGACGATCACCGTCTGGTTGAACAGGACGGCGCCCACGATCGGCACCTGGCTGAGCACCGGGATCGGGAGGCGGTCGAACTTCACCGGCGAGTTGAACGTCGACGCGTCGGCGGAGAGGACCTGGGAGTAGAGGAAGCTCGTCAGGCCGGTCACCAGCACGTTCAGCACGACTCCGACGATCACCTGGTCGACCAGGTACTTGATCGCGAAGGCGGCCAGCACGAACGACACCAGAACGCTCGCGACCATCGCCGCGAGCAGGCCGAGCACCGGCTGGCGGGTGAGGGAGCCGACCATCGCCGCGGTGAAGGCGCCGGCGAGCAGCTGCCCCTCGATCGCGACGTTGACGACTCCGACCCGCTCGGAGATGACGCCGCCGAGCGAGCCGAAGATCAGCGGAGTGGCGAGCCCGACGGTCCCGAGCAGCAGCCCCGAGACGGGCAGCGCGGCACCGGCCGACGCCCAGACGAGGAACCCGATCAGGAAGACCAGGGCGAAGACCGCCGAGAGCCAGAGCGGGATCCGGCGGCCGGCGCGGGTGAGCGCGGCCGACGCGACGGCCAGGGCGACCAGGAGGATCGCGACGACCACGCCCGTCCCCCGCGTCGGGAACGGGATGTCCGGCAGCGCGAAGAAGTCGGTCCCCGCGGCGAGGCGGAACGAGCTCGTCCCGTCGCGGCCGAGGGCCACGAAGAGGACGACGGCGAGCAGCGCGAAGACGCCGAACGCGATCGGCGCCTTCCAGCTGCGGATCACGACGCGGTCGGGGGCGGTGGCGACGGCGGTGCTCATGCGGACACCTCCGAGGTGCGGCGGGTGCGGCGCTTCGGGGCTGCCCCGGGCGTCGGGAGGCGGAAGATCGCGCGCACCAGCGGCGGTGCGGCGATGAAGAGGACGATCAGCGACTGGACGACGAGGACCACGTCGATCGGCACGCCCTCGGCGGCCTGCATCGAGTAGCCGCCCGCCTTGAAGGCGCCGAAGAGGATGCCGGCGAAGAACACGCCCCAGGGTCGGGAGCGGCCCAGCAGCGCGACCGTGATCGCGTCGAAGCCGATGCCCGCGTCGATCCCCGAGGTGAAGCCGGTCGTGACCGTCCCCATCACCTGGGCGCTGCCGGCGAGGCCGAGCAGGCCGCCGGAGAGCAGCATCGCGTACACGTAGCTGTTCTTCACGTCGATGCCCGCGACCCGCGCCGCGTGCGGGTTCTCCCCCACCGCGCGGAACTTGAAGCCGATCGTCGAGCGGTTCAGGAGCCACCAGACGAAGACGGTCGCGAGGACCGCGAAGACGAAGCCGAGCGTGAGCGAGTAGCCGGGGCCGAGGAGCGCCGGGAAGACGGCGGTCTCCTTCATCCCGGGCGACTTCGGGTTGTTCGAGCCGGGCGCCTGCAGCGCGCCGGGCGTCCGCAGGAGGTAGGAGATCAGGTAGAACGCGACGTAGTTGAGCATGATCGTGAGGATCACCTCGTGCGCGCCGGTGCGGGCCTTGAGCAGTCCCACGAGTCCGCCCCAGAGCGCGCCGCCCAGGATGCCGGCGGCGAGCGCGACGATCAGGTGCACGCCCCACGGGAGGTCGAAGGAGAAGCCGACCCAGCCCGCGCAGGCGGCGGCGATCAGCATCTGGCCGCGGCCGCCGATGTTGAACAGGCCGACGCGGAAGGCCAGCGCCACTCCGAGGCCGCCGGCGATCAGCGGGGTCGCGAAGGCCAGGGTGTCCGTCAGTGGCTTGATGCCGTTGGCGAAGCCCTCGCGGCGGAAGTTGTAGACCGAGCCCTGGAAGAGCGAGGAGTAGGCACCGGAGACGGACTGCCAGATCGCCTGCAGGGTGTCGAGCGGCCGGGCGAAGAAGTAGCCCGACGCCGCCTGGACGTCCTTGTCGGTCGCGGCGATCAGCACGCCGCCCGCGATGAGGGAGAGCAGCACGGCGAGCACCGACATCAGCGCGGTGCCGGAGAGGATCTCGCGCAGGACGCGGGAGGCGCCGCTCTCGAGCGGGCCGGGGCGCACCTCCTGATCCGGCTTCTGGCCGGGCTCGAGCCCGGACGCCTTCTCGGTCTCCGCGTCGGGATCGACCGCGGGCAGTTGCGCGTCGCTCACGCCGCCGCTCCCTTCTCGGCGGGCGTCTGCCCGGCCATCATGAGCCCCAGGACCTCGCGGGGCGTGTCGGCGGGGACGATGCCGATGATCCCGCCCTTGTACATGACCGCGATGCGGTCGGCGAGCGCCGCGACCTCGTCGAGCTCGGTCGACACCACGATCACGGGGACCCCGGTGTCGCGCGTCTCGACGATGCGCTTGTGGACGAACTCGATGGAGCCGACGTCGATGCCGCGGGTGGGCTGCGCCGCGATGAACAGCCGCAGCTCCCGGCTGAGCTCGCGCGCGAGCACCACCTTCTGCTGGTTGCCTCCGGAGAGGCGGCCGACGTGGGTGCCGATCCCCTGGGCGCGCACGTCGAACTCGCGCACCCGCTCCTCGGCGAAGCGCTCGAGCTCCTTGAGCCGCAGGCCCAGTCCCTTCACGAACGGACCGCGGTCGCTGCGGTCGAGCATGAGGTTCTCGGCGATCGTGAACTCGGCGACCAGACCGTCCTCGGTGCGGTCCTCGGGGACGAAGCCGACCCCCGACTCGAGGACGCGGCGCACGGACAGCCCGTCGAGGCGGCGCCCGTCCAGGGTCACCGAGCCCTCGACCCGCTCCTGCAGGCCCATGATCGCCTCGGTGAGCTCGGTCTGGCCGTTGCCCTGCACGCCCGCGATCGCGAGGATCTCGCCGCGGCGGACCTCGAAGGAGACGTCGTCGACGACGGCCTGGCCGTTGGCGTCGCGCACGGTGAGGTTCGAGACGACGAGGGCCTCGTCGCCCGGCACCGCCTGCTCCTTCTGCACCGTCAGCTCGACGGCGCGGCCCACCATCAGCGAGGCGAGCTCGGCGTTGCTCGCCGTCGGAGACGCCTCCCCCACGACTCTGCCGAGGCGGATGACCGTGATGCGGTCTCCGACCTCGCGCACCTCGCGGAGCTTGTGCGTGATGAAGACGATGGCGGTCCCGGCCGCACGCAGCTGGCGCATGATCGCGATCAGCTCGTCGGTCTCCTGCGGGGTCAGCACCGCGGTCGGCTCGTCGAACACGAGCACCCGGGCGTCGCGCGAGAGCGCCTTGATGATCTCGACCCGCTGCTGCACGCCGACGGGGAGGTCCTCGACCAGGGCGTCGGGATCCACGTCGAAGCCGAAGCGGTCCGAGATCTCGCGCACCCGGGCGCGCGCGGCGGCGAGGTCCAGGCGCCCGCCGGCCTTCGTCTCCTCGTGGCCCAGCATGACGTTCTCGGCGACGGTGAACACGGGGACGAGCATGAAGTGCTGGTGGACCATCCCGATGCCCGCCTTCATGGCGTCACCCGGACCGGAGAAGTGCTGGACCGCGTCGTCCAGCAGGATCTCCCCCTCCTCGGCCTGGTACAGGCCGTAGAGCACGTTCATGAGCGTCGACTTGCCCGCGCCGTTCTCGCCGAGGAGGCAGTGGATCTCACCGGGTTCGACGGTGAGATCGATGTGGTCGTTGGCCACGAGCGCGCCGAAGCGCTTCGTGATGCCACGCAGTTCGAGCTTCATGGGACCAATCTAACTTTCGGTTCGCGCCACGATGCGCCGTCGGCCGGGATCGAGGGACGCAGCGGAGCCGATCGGCCCGCCGGACCGACGAAGAGGCCGGCGGGCCCGAGGTGTGCTCGGGCCCGCCGGCCTCTTCGAGGAAGCGGCTAGGACGCCGCGGGAGCGGACGGGGAGGTGACGGTGATGGAGCCGTCGATGATGCCCGCCTTGATGGTGTCGAGCTCGCCCTGCAGGTCGCCCGAGACCTTCGACTCGAAGTCGTGGAACGGCGCGATGCCGACTCCGTCGTTCTCGAGGGTGCCCACGAAGGGAGTGGGGTCGAAGTCGTCGGCTCCGGCGGAGCTGGTGACGTCGGTCGTGCCGGCCTCGATGCCCTTGAGAATCGAGGTCAGGTACAGGTCGGCGCCGTCGGGGTAGGTCTCGTACAGGTCCGCGTCCACGCCGACCATCGCGATGTCCTTGCCGGAGTCGCGGATCGCCTCGATCGCCGACTGGAAGATCGGACCGCCGACGGGGAGGATGACGTCCGCGTTCTGGTCGATCAGCGACTGCGCGGCCGACTTGGCCTCGACGCCCGCCGCGAAGCCGCCGGTGAAGGAGCCGGTCTGCGCGTCGACGTCCCAGCCGACGACCTTGACGTCCTTCCCCTTCTGCTCGTTGTAGTACTTCACGCCGTCGGCGTAGCCGTCCATGAAGATCGTGACGGTCGGGAACTGCTGGCCGCCGTAGGTGCCGACGACGCCGGTCTTGGAGTACGACGCGGCCGTGTAGCCGGCGAGGAACGCCGCCTGCGAGGTGTCGAAGGTGATCGGCTTGACGTTCGGCAGGTCGATCGACGCGTCGTCGATGATCGCGAAGTCGATGTCCGTGTTCGCTTCGGCCGCGGCCGACGTGGCCTCCGCCAGCGCGAAGCCGACGGTGATGATCAGGTTGCAGCCCTGGTCGACGAGGCTGGTCAGGTTCGGGGCGTAGTCCGTCTCGGACTCCGAGGTGACGGTCTTCGGCGTGACACCGAGGTCCTCCGAGGCCTTCACGAGGCCGTTGTAGCCGAGCTCGTTGAACGACTTGTCGTCGAACCCGCCCGCGTCGGAGACCATGCAGGGCAGGAAGTCGCCACCGGCGGCGGCGCTGGAGCCGCTCTCCTCGGGGGCGGAGGCGCAACCGGCGAGAAGCGCGGTGACGCCGAGGGCGGCGAGACCGCCGAACGCGGTCTTACGCGAGGTGATAGTCAAGATGTCGTCCTCCAGGAATGCGGCCCCGCGCGACGAGCGCAGCAGGGCGTCGATTCCCACACGTTACCCAATGTGACAAGCCGCTCAGCCGCCCGGACGGTAGACCTCAGGAAGCGTTACACAGTGTTGATCTTCGCGACATGCGGAGCGTGTCGCGGGTGCGGGCGGCTGTGCTCGATTCCGAGCCGCGGAGCGGCTCGGCGCGGTCGGCTGGGCTCGATTCCGAGCCGCGGAGCGGCTCGGCGCGGTCGGCTTCGCGACGGGTGCGTTCCGCAGAGCGAGTCGCGTCGGGCTGGCCTGAATCGCTTGGCACGCGATTCCGGCTCGCGGCCCTCTCCCCTGCTGCCGGACGTCGAAGGCGTTCGGAGGAGCTCCGCGCTGCGCCCGGTCGGGCTCGACGCGATGCTCCTCCATGGTGGTCGAGTTGCCGCGGAAGCGGCGTATCGAGACCCAGCCACCAGCACCCAGGGCGACGGCCGAGGCCCTCATCGAGGGTGGTCGAGTGGCCGCGCGAACGGCGTATCAGGACCGCCGCACGCGCATGAGGCGAGGGGCGGAACGGCGAGGGGCGGAACGGCGAAGCGCGGCGCCTCCGAGGGGAGGGCCGCGCTTCGACGGGTGGGACGGAGTGCTAGAGGACGTCGGTGCGGCCGGAGAGGCGCAGGGCGTCGACGACGCCCTTGACCTTCTGGGCGTTCTCGGTCGTGGTCACCAGGAGCGCATCGGGGGTGTCCACGACGACGATGTCCTTCACTCCGATGAGGGCGATGGTGCGGTTGCCGCCGCTGACGACGATGCCCGTCGCGGAGTCGGCGAGCACACGCGCGTCCTCGCCGAGGATGGCGAGGTCCGAGCGGAGCCCGCTCGAGTGCAGCTTCGCGATGGACGCGAAGTCGCCCACGTCGTCCCAGGAGAAGTGGCCCGGCACGACGGCCAGCTTGCCCGCGGCCGCGGCCGGCTCGGCGACGGAGTAGTCGATCGCGATCTTCTCCAGGCCCGGCCAGATGCGGTCGACGACCGCGCCGCGCTCCGGGGTGTCCCACGCGGCGGCGAGCTCGAGCAGTCCGGCGAGCAGCTTCGGCTTCGCGCGGCCGAGCTCCTCGAGGAGGCGGTCGGCGCGGGCGATGAACATGCCCGCGTTCCAGAGGTACTGACCGCTGGAGAGGTAGGCGCGCGCGGTGTCGGCGTCGGGCTTCTCGACGAAGGAGTCGACGGCGAGCGTGTGCGTCGCCCCGTCGATCCCGAGGTGCTTCCCCGTGCGGATGTAGCCGAAGCCCACGGCAGGCTCGGTCGGCGTGATGCCGATGGTCGCGATGTAGCCCGCGTCCGCCGCGACGACGGCCTCGGCGACCGCGTCGTGGAACAGCTGCTGACCGCTGATGACGTGGTCGGCGGCGAACGAGCCGATGATCACGCCGGGCTGGCGGCGCTCGAGGATGGCGGCGGCCAGGCCGATCGCGGCGGACGAGTCGCGCGGCTCGCTCTCGAGGACGACGTTGAGGTCCTCGAGGCTCTCGAGCTGCTCCTCGACGGCGGCGCGGTGCGCGCGGCCGGTCACGACCATGATCCGGTCGGCGCCCGAGATGGGCGCGAGGCGGTCCCAGGTGTCGCGGAGGAGGGTCTGTCCCGATCCCGTCAGATCGTGCAGGAACTTCGGGGCGTCGGCCCGGGAGAGCGGCCACAGCCTCGAGCCGATCCCGCCGGCGGGGATCACGCTGTAGAAGCGGTCGAGCGGGGCGCGGCCATCGGTCTCAGGTGATGTCATGTCCGCAGGATACAAGGGAGCCCGAGCGCGACCGTCCGTTCACCCGGGCGCGCGCCGCCGTTCATCCCGCCGCCGTAGCGTCCGGGGCGTGAGAGTCGCGGTCGTCACCGAGAGCTTCCTGCCGTCGTTGAACGGCGTGACCACGAGCGTCCTGCGGGTGCTCGACGAGTTCGCGGAGCGCGGGATCGAGGCGCTCGTCGTCTGCCCGGCCGCGGGGGCGCCGGGCCACTACGCGGGCCACCGCGTCGTGGAGCACCCGGCGATCGCCTACCGCGACTTCCCGGTCGGGATCCCCACGCTGGCCCTCACCCGGGAGCTGGCCGACTTCGAGCCCGACGTTGTGCACGTCGCCTCGCCCTTCCTCCTCGGCGCCCGCGCCATCGCCTCGGCCGGCCGGCTCGGGGTGCCGAGTGTCGCGATCTACCAGACGGACGTCGCGCGATTCGCGGCCCGCTACGGCATCCGCGGCGCCCGCGCCCTCGCCTGGCGGGTGATCCGCCAGATCCACGCCGGGGCGGACCTGACCCTCGCCCCCTCCACGAGCGCCCTCGACGACCTCGCCGCCGCCGGCATCGAGCGCACCGCGCTGTGGGGCCGCGGCGTGCAGAGCGAGCGCTTCCACCCGCGCCGCCGCTCCTCCCCCTACGCGCAGGCCGTCCGTGCCGGACTCGGCGCCGATGACGCGCTCGTCGGCTACATCGGGCGCCTCTCCCCCGAGAAGAGGGTGGAGCGGATGGCGGCGCTCGCCTCCCTCCCGCACGCGGAGCTGGTCGTGGGCGGCTACGGCCCCTCCTCCGCCCGGGTCGCCGCCGCCCTCGGCCCGGCGGCGCGGATGCTCGGCCGGCTCGACGGCGACCGGCTGCCGGCGGTCTTCGCCGCGCTCGACGTCTTCGTGCACACCGGCACGGAGGAGACGTTCGGCCAGACGGTCCAGGAGGCGCAGGCGTCCGGCACCGCGGTGGTCGCGCCGCACGCGGGCGGCCCCACCGACCTCATCGAGCACGGCGTGGACGGCCTGCTCTACGCGCCTGAGAGCGACTCCGACCTCCGCCGGCAGGTGGAGCGCCTGGTCCGAGATCCCGCACTGCGCGCCCGGCTCGGCGAGGCGGGCCGCCGCCGCGTGCTCCACCGCACCTGGAGCGCGCTCACCGACGAGCTCCTCGCGCACTACGCGACCGCGGGGGCGCCCGCCCTCGCCCTGCCCCGCAGCTAAGGCTCGCCTAAGCCGCGCCCGCCTGCGAGCGCGCTTAGAATCGGAGGGCGAGTTTCTCGTCGCTCCCCGCCCCGTCCCCGTCCACGCGACGTGGGAACAGGTCAGGCCGTCGGAGCACAACCAGGGAGGGTTGTTCGTGTCAGTTCAAGCTGCTCAAACCCTCGCACCCCGGAAGCAGGGGAAGATCCGGCGTCCGGCCGGCACCCTGTACCGCGGTCGCGAAGGCATGTGGTCGTGGGTGCTCCACCGGGTCACCGGTGTCGCCATCTTCTTCTTCCTCCTCGTCCACGTCCTCGACTCCGCTCTCATCGCCGTGAGCCCCGAGGCGTACAACGCGGTCATCGGGACGTACAAGAACCCGATCATGGGACTCGGCGAGACCGGGCTCGTGGGCGCCATCGCGTTCCACGCGCTGAACGGCCTGCGGATCATCCTGGTCGACTTCTGGAGCTGGGCGACCCGCAATCAGCGCGTCCTCTTCTGGGTCGTCATGGGCCTCTGGATCGTGCTGATGCTCGGCTTCGCGCCGCGCCACCTGATCAACGTCTTCAGCGAGGGGGGTGCGCATTGAGCACCGTCGCCGCACCGCGGACCCCGCACACCCCGACCCGCTCCTCCGGCACCAACTGGGAGAAGTGGGGCTGGATCTACATGCGCGCCTCCGGCGTCGTGCTGATCGTCCTGATCTTCGGGCACCTCATCTACAACCTGCTGCTGGGCGACGGCATCAAGGCCATCGACTTCGGCTTCGTCGGCGGCAAGCTGGCGAACCCGTTCTGGCAGTGGTGGGACGTCCTCATGCTGTGGCTCGCGCTGATCCACGGCGGCAACGGCATGCGCACGCTGGTCAACGACTACGCGACCTCGCCCCTGCTGGCCAAGGCCTTCAAGGGCGGCATCCTCGTCGCCGTCGTCGCGCTGATCGCGCTCGGCACCTGGGTCGTCTTCGCGTTCGACCCGTGCCCCGCCGGCACCGCCGCGGATCTGCTGCCCTCCTTCTGCGCAGCGTGACCACGGTGCCGCGGATCGGAGAGGGGCCCGCGCCCCTCCCGGTCCGCGGCACCGCGTCCCGGCACCTCCCCCTCCCATCCCCGTACGACGGAGCACCCACCCCGTGAGCACACCAGGCCACTCCCACACCGGCGCCGACCAGAGCGCCTTCGCGCAGACCGTCGGACCCGACGGCGTCCACTACCACCAGTTCGACGTCGTCATCGTCGGCGCCGGCGGTGCCGGGATGCGCGCGGCCATCGAGGCCGGCCCCAAGGCGAGGACGGCCGTGATCTCGAAGCTGTACCCGACCCGCTCCCACACCGGAGCGGCGCAGGGCGGCATGGCCGCCGCCCTCGCGAACGTCGAGGAGGACAGCTGGGAGTGGCACACCTTCGACACCGTCAAGGGCGGCGACTACCTCGTCGACCAGGACGCGGCCGAGATCCTCGCGAAGGAGGCCATCGACGCGGTCATCGACCTCGAGAACATGGGCCTGCCCTTCAACCGCACCGAGGAGGGCAAGATCGACCAGCGCCGTTTCGGCGGCCACACCCGCGACCACGGCAAGGCGCCCGTCCGCCGGGCCTGTTACGCGGCCGACCGCACCGGCCACATGATCCTGCAGACGCTGTTCCAGAACTGCGTCCGGCTCGGCATCAACTTCTACAACGAGTTCTACGTCCTCGACCTGGTGATGACCGAGGTCGACGGAGTGGCCAAGCCCTCCGGCGTCGTCGCCTACGAGCTGGCCACGGGCGAGCTGCACGTCTTCCAGGCGAAGGCGATCATCTTCGCGACCGGCGGCTTCGGCAAGATCTACAAGACCACCTCCAACGCGCACACCCTCACCGGCGACGGCGTCGGCATCATCTGGCGCAAGGGCCTCCCCCTGGAGGACATGGAGTTCTTCCAGTTCCACCCGACCGGCCTCGCCGGCCTCGGCATCCTCCTCACCGAGGGAGCGCGAGGAGAGGGTGCGATCCTCCGCAACGCCTCGGGCGAGCGCTTCATGGAGCGCTACGCCCCCACCATCAAGGACCTCGCGCCGCGCGACATCGTCGCCCGCTGCATGGTCCAGGAGGTGGCGGAGGGCCGCGGCGCCGGACCGCACAAGGACTACGTGCTGCTGGACTGCACCCACCTGGGCGCCGAGGTCCTCGAGACCAAGCTCCCCGACATCACCGAGTTCGCCCGCACCTACCTGGGCGTCGACCCCGTCGTCGAGCCGGTCCCCGTCATGCCGACCGCGCACTACGCGATGGGCGGCATCCCGACCAACGTCAAGGCCGAGGTGCTCTCGGACAACACGACCGTCGTCCCCGGCCTCTACGCCGCCGGCGAGTGCGCGTGCGTCTCGGTGCACGGCTCCAACCGCCTCGGCACCAACTCCCTCCTCGACATCAACGTCTTCGGCAAGCGCAGCGGCAACAACGCCGCCGACTACGCCAAGACGGTCGACTTCACCCCCCTGCCCGCCGACCCGGCCGGCGCGATCCGCGACATGCTCGCCTCGCTCCGCTCCGCCACCGGCACCGAGCGGATCGCCTCGATCCGCAAGGAGCTGCAGGACGAGATGGATAAGAACGCCCAGGTGTTCCGCACCGACGAGTCCCTCGAGGCCGTCACCGGGACCATCCAGCGCCTGCGCGACCGGTTCCGCAACATCTCGGTGCAGGACAAGGGCAAGCGCTTCAACACCGACCTCCTCGAGGCCGTCGAGCTGGGCTTCCTGCTCGACCTCGCCGAGGTCGTCGTCTACTCGGCGCGCAACCGCAAGGAGAGCCGCGGCGGCCACATGCGCGACGACTTCCCGAAGCGCGACGACGAGAACTACATGCAGCACACGATGGCGTACCTCTCCGGTGACGCCCACTCCTCCGACGCCGGTGACCACATCCGGCTCGACTGGAAGCCCGTCGTGATCACCCGGTACCAGCCGATGGAGAGGAAGTACTAGCCATGTCGACCGCTACCCTCGAGCAGCCGCCCGCCGCCCCCGCGGCCCCGGAGGCGTTCACCGTCACGTTCATCATCCGCCGCTTCGACCCCGAGGTGGACGCCGAGCCGCGCTGGCAGGACTTCGACGTCGAGATGTACTCGACCGACCGCGTCCTCGACGCCCTGCACCGCATCAAGTGGGACCAGGACGGATCGCTGACCTTCCGCCGCTCGTGCGCGCACGGCATCTGCGGATCCGACGCGATGCGGATCAACGGCCGCAACCGCCTGGCCTGCAAGACGCTGATCAAGGATCTCGACATCTCGCAGCCGATCTACATCGAGGCGATCAAGGGGCTGCCCCTCGAGAAGGACCTCGTCGTCGACATGGAGCCGTTCTTCGCCTCCTACCGCGAGGTGCAGCCGTTCCTGGTCGCCAACACCCCGGCGCCCAAGGGCAAGGAGCGCGTGCAGTCGGTCGCCGACCGCGCCCGCTTCGACGACACCACGAAGTGCATCCTCTGCGCCGCGTGCACGTCGTCCTGCCCCGTGTTCTGGACCGACGGGCAGTACTTCGGCCCCGCGGCGATCGTGAACGCCCACCGCTTCATCTTCGACTCGCGCGACGACGCCGGTGGAGCGCGCCTGGACATCCTCAACGACAAGGAGGGCGTGTGGCGCTGCCGCACGACCTTCAACTGCACGGAGGCGTGCCCGCGCGGCATCCAGATCACGCAGGCGATCGCCGAGGTGAAGCAGGCCGTCATCCGCGGCCGCGCCTGATCCTCCTCGCGAACGCGTCCGGCTCGCCGGGATCCTCGGATCCGGCGGGCCGGACGCGTTCCTGCATGCAGGCGGGCGCGTGCACGGGAGCGCCGCGAGGCCTCAGTACGCTGGAGGAATGACCGAGGCGGCCGACACTCCCCGCGGGATCCCGGGCCTGTTCGAGCGGGTCATGCGGACGCGGCCGGTGCGGGTGATGCTCCACTACTCCGAGACCGGCGGGCCCCTCTTCGCCTCCGGACTCGCCTTCCAGGCCCTGTTCGCGGTGTTCGCGGCGCTCTTCGTCTTCTTCGCCGTCTTCGGCTTCTGGGTGCGCGACGACTCGGTGCTGCGCGACTCCCTCCTCGACCTGGTGACCCGCTCCGTCCCCGGCCTGATCGGCGGGAAGAACGCCCTCGTGTCGGTCGACGACCTGCTCGACTCGTCGATCCTCGGCTGGACGGGTGCGATCGCGGCCGCCGGCCTGCTCTGGACGGCGCTGAACTTCCTGGGGAGCCTGCGCCAGGCGGTCCGGCTGCTCTTCTCGCTCCCCGGACCCACGACCCTCTTCGTCCTGCTCAAGCTCAAGGACGCGGGGCTCGCCCTGGTCTTCGGGGCGGTGCTGCTGGTCTCGGCCGGTCTCTCCGTGTTCTCGACCTCGCTGGTGGACGTGGCGTTCGGCTTCCTCGGGATCGGCAGCGAGTCGATGCCGGCCCGTCTCGCCGGCAGCGCGGTCGGCCTGCTGATCATGCTCGCCCTGGACACGGGCACGCTCGCCGGCTCCTTCCGCATCCTCTCGGGCATCTCGATCCCCTGGAAGAACCTCTGGGCGGGCTCGCTGCTCGGCGGGATCGCTCTCGGCGCGCTCAAGGTCCTCGGTACGCAGCTGCTGGGCGGTGCCTCCCGCAATCCGCTGCTCGCCTCGTTCGCGGTCCTCATCGGTCTGCTGATCTGGTTCAACCTCGTCTGCCAGGTGATCCTGATCGCCGCGTCGTGGATCTCCGTCGGGATGAGCGACGCCGGGATCTCGGCGCGCAAGCTCACGCCGGAGGAGCGCGAGAAGGAGCGGGAGGAGCAGCTGCGCACCGCCCGCCGCACCCTCGCCGAGGCCGAGCGCGAGCGGCTTCGCGCCGCGCTGCCGGAGGCGTCCCTCCTGAAACGACGGCGCCTGGAGCGCCAGCTCGCGCAGCTCGAGGAGGAGCTCGAGCAGCTCCCCGCCTGACCCGGCGGTCCTCCTTCCGCCCGGCCCGGCGTCGCCGGGCCCGATTCCGCCTGCCGAGTCCGTCCGTTTCTGTTGACTTCCCTCCCGAACGGGTCTAAAAAGAGGTAAACGCAGATCCAGGTCGGCAACGACACCGCGGATCCGGCGCACCACCCACGGCGAGACGACGGAGTCCACATGTACGCACCGGAGCGGCACCAGGCGATCCTGGACCGCGCCCGCACCGACGGGCGCGTCGAGGTCCGCGACCTCGCCCTCTCCCTCGCCGTGACGCCGGAGACGATCCGCCGCGATCTCACCAGCCTCGAGAAGCGGGGCCTGCTGCGCCGTGCGCACGGCGGCGCCATCCCCGTCGAGCGGCTGGGCATCGAACCCGAGGTCGCCGCCCGCGAGGGACACCTCGCCGGCGAGAAGGACCGCATCGCCACCGCGGCCCTCGCCGAGGTGCCCGACGGCGGCTCGATCGCCATCGATGCCGGCACCACCACGGTGCGGCTGGCGGAGCTGCTCCCCCTGGACCGCCGGCTGACGGTCGTCACCCACTCCCTCCCCGTCGCGATGGCGCTCGTCGGCCGGCCCAACATCGACCTCCACCTCATCGGCGGGCACCTGCGCGGAGTCACGCAGGCCGCCGTCGGGCCGTGGGCCGCCCAGGCCCTCTCCACGGTCTCGGTGGACGTCGCCTTCATCGGCACGAACGGCCTCAGCCTCGAGCGCGGGCTCACCACCCCCGATCTCGACGAGGCCGTCGTCAAGTCCGCGATCATCGCCTCCGCGCGCCGGGTCGTGGTCCTCGCCGACCACTCGAAGTTCGGCCGGCAGGACTTCGGGCACGTCGCTCCGCTGTCCGCGGTCGACACCGTCATCACCGACGCCGATGTCGACGACGAGCTCGCCGACGACATCGAGTCGGCCGGCCCGGAGGTCGTCCGCGCATGATCGTCACCGTCACCGCCAACCCGAGCATCGACGTCACCCTCTCCACGAGCGGCTTCGCCGTCGGCGAGGTCAACCGCGCGCACGACGTGCGGCGCGACCCGGCCGGCAAGGGCGTCAACGTCGCCCGTGCCCTCGCCCGCAACGGCGTCGAGGCGACCGCGGTCTACCCGGCCGACGCCTCCACCGGCGTCGACCTGTCCACGATGCTCCGGGCCGCCGGAGTCCGCTCGGCCAGTGCGGCGATCGCCCACCCGATCCGCACCAACATCACCGTGGTCGACGACCGGACGGGCCGCACCACCAAGATCAACGAGCCCGGCCCCGCCGTCACGGAGGAGGAGGCTCACGCCCTCTCCGAGCTGATCGGCGAGCACGTCTCGGCCTCGCCCCGCTGGCTCGTCGCCTGCGGCAGCGTCCCCCCGGGATTGGGAGCGGACTTCTACCCCGCCCTCGGCCGCCTCGCCCTGCACTTCGGCGTCCCCCTCGCCGTCGACACCTCGGGAGCCCCCCTGACCGCGATCATCGCGGCCGGCACCGCCACCCTGGTGAAGCCCAACCTCGAGGAGCTCGAGGAGCTCCTCGGCCGCTCCCTGACGACGGTCGGAGACGTCGTCGCCGGAGCCCGTGAACTCCTGCAGCTGCCCGACGCGCGAGCGCTCGTCAGCCTCGGAGAGCACGGCGCCCTCCTCGTCACGGCGCACGCGTCGTGGTGGGCGGGCGCCCCCGCCGTCGTGCCCCTCAGCACCGTCGGCGCCGGCGACAGCACGCTCGCCGGCTACCTCTCGGCCGTCGACGCCACGGAGGCGGAGCGCCTCGCGACAGCAGTCGCGTGGGGTACCGCCGCCGTCCAGCTCCCGGGCAGCGAAGCCCCGGGTCCCGACTCCCTCCGCCTCGACGACGTCTCCGTCGTCGAGAACCCCGACCCCACCCTCCCGATTGGAGAACTGAGCGCATGACTGCTCTCACCGAGGCGTCGACGGTCATCGTCGACCTCACCGCCGCCACGAAGGACGAGGCCACCGCGCAGCTCGCGAAGACGCTCGCCGACGCCGGCCGCGTCATCGACCTCGACGGCTTCCTCGCCGACGTCCGCGACCGCGAGTCGCAGATGGCGACCGGCATGCCCGGCGGCATCGGGATCCCCCACGCCCGCTCCTCCCACGTCGTCTCGCCCAGCGTGGCGGTCGGCATCGCGAAGCAGGGCGTCGACTTCGGCGCCCCCGACGGCCCGGCCGACCTGATCTTCCTGATCGCGGCTCCGGACGGCGCCGACCAGGCGCACCTCAAGATCCTCGCCCAGCTCGCCCGCAAGCTGATCCACGAGTCCTTCACCGGTTCCCTCCGCGCCGCCGCCAGCGGCCAGGAGGTCGCGGACATCATCGCCCGAGAGGTCGTCGTCTCATGAGGATCGTCGCCGTCACGAGCTGCATCGCCGGCATCGCGCACACCTACATGGCGGCCGAGGCCCTCGAGCAGGCCGCGAAGAAGAAGGGGTACGAGATCCAGGTCGAGACCCAGGGCGCCGCGGGGTCCGATCCCATGTCGAACCGGACCATCGCCGACGCCGACGTCGTGATCCTCGCCGCCGACCTCGAGGTCCGCGGCAAGGAGCGCTTCGCCGGGAAGCCCACCCTCGAGGTGGGCACGTCGGAGGCGCTCGCGAAGGCGGCCGACGTCATCGACCGCGCCGTGGCGAAGGTGCAGGACGCGCCCGCCGCGAGCCCCGCCTCCGGCCCGCGCTTCGTCGCCGTGACCAGCTGCATCGCGGGCATCGCCCACACGTACATGGCGGCGGAGGCGCTCGAGCAGGCCGCGAAGAAGCGCGGCTACCCGATCCACGTCGAGACCCAGGGCGCGGCCGGCTCGGACGAGATGACCGCGGCCGACATCGCCGCCGCGGACGTCGTCATCCTCGCCGCCGACCTCGAGGTCCGCGGCAAGGACCGCTTCGCCGGCAAGCCGATCCTCCAGGTGGGCGTCGCCGAGGCCCTGTCCAAGCCGGACGAGGTCCTCGACCGCGCTCTGGCCCTCCGCGGCTCCGGCTCCGCCGCGTCCGCCCCCGCCCGCTCGACTCCGGCCGCGGCCCCCGCCGCGCCGAAGAAGGTCGGCGTCGGCACGCGCATCCGCCAGAACCTGATGACCGGCGTCTCCTACATGATCCCGTTCGTCGCGGCGGGCGGTCTGCTGATCGCGCTGTCGTTCCTGTTCGGCGGCTACCGGATCGTCGACTTCACGGCCCAGCAGATCATCGACGACGGCTTCAACGTCGCGAACATCACCGACTGGGCCGGAGTGATGTTCCTCATCGGAAGCGCGACCTTCGCGTTCCTGGTGCCGGTGCTCTCGGGCTTCATCGCCTTCGGCATCGCCGACCGTCCCGGCATCGCGCCGGGCTTCCTCGGCGGCGCGGTCGCGGTCACCGTCGGCGCGGGCTTCCTGGGCGGCCTCGCCTCCGGCTTCATCGCCGGCTACGCGGCCCTCTACATCTCGCGGATCAAGCTCCCAGCGGCGTTCAAGTCGCTGATGCCCGTCGTGATCATCCCCCTGATCGCCACCTTCATCACCGGCTTCCTGATGTTCGTGGTGCTCGGAGCGCCGCTCCGCGCACTGAGCGAGGGCCTGTCGTCCTGGCTCTCGGGCCTCTCGGGCGGCAACCTGATCATCCTGGGGATCATCCTCGGCCTCATGATGGCGTTCGACATGGGCGGTCCGGTCAACAAGGTGGCCTACGCCTTCGCGACCACCGGCCTCGCCTCCGTCCCCGCCGACGGCGACCCGAACTCCGTGCAGTTCAAGGTGATGGCGATCGTCATGGCCGCCGGCATGACCCCGCCGCTGGGTCTGGCCCTGGCCACGACGCTCCGCAAGCGCCTGTTCACCGACGCCGAGCGCCAGAACGGCAAGGCCGCCTACCTGCTGGGCGCGTCCTTCATCTCGGAGGGTGCCATCCCGTTCGCCGCGGTCGACCCGCTGCGCGTGATCCCGTCCGCCATGGTCGGCTCGGCCGTCACGGGTGCGCTCGTCGCGCTCTTCGGCTCCACCCTCCGCGCCCCGCACGGCGGCGTCTGGGTCACCGGGCTCGTCGGGCAGCCGATCCTCTACCTGGTCGCCATCCTGGTGGGCATGGTCGTCACGGCCGTCTGCGTGATCATCGCGAAGAGCATCAAGCGCGCCCCGGTGGTCGCCGAGGTGCCCGAGCCCGCCACCGCGCAGGCCGTCCCCGCCTGATCCCCTCCGACCGACCGTCCTGAGCGGTCCCGCCGGCGGTCGCCTCCGCGCTCCTCCCCCTCTCCGAGGGAGTGGCGCGAGGCGGCTGCCGGCTTCCGCGTTCCGGGGTGCGAGCGCGGCCGGGCGGCCCGCTCCGCGGCTCCGAATAGACTGCTCCGGTGACTCGCAGCACCCTCCGCATCGCCTCCGTCAACGTGAACGGCGTCCGCGCCGCCTACCGCAAGGGGATGGGCGACTGGCTCGCCGCCCGCGACGTCGACGTCCTGGCCCTGCAGGAGGTCCGCGCCTCCACGGACGACCTCACGGGGCTCCTCGGGGACGAGTGGGACGTGCTGCACGACGAGGCGACCGCCAAGGGGCGCGCCGGAGTCGCTCTCGCCTCACGCAGGCGCGCCACGATCCACCGCGTGACGTTCGGCGCCGACGACTTCGACTCGGCAGGACGCTGGCTCGAGGCCGACTACGAGGTCGGCGGCCGCTCGCTCACCGTCGTCTCCACCTACGTCCACTCCGGCGAGGTCGGCACCCCCAAGCAGGTCGAGAAGTACCGCTTCCTCGACGCGATGGAAGCGCGCCTGCCCGAGATCCGGGCGCACAGCGAGCTCGCCGTGGTGATGGGCGACCTCAACGTCGGCCACCGCACGCTCGACATCAAGAACTGGAAGGGCAACGTCAAGAAGGCAGGCTTCCTCCCGGAGGAGCGCGCCTACGTCGACCGCTTCGTCGGCGCCGAGGGCGACCCGGACTACAACGCCGGTGCCGGACTGGGCTGGGTCGACCTCGGCCGCCGGTTCGCGGGCGAGGTGCCCGGACCGTACACGTGGTGGTCCCAGCGCGGCCAGGCCTTCGACACCGACACCGGCTGGCGCCTCGACTACCAGCTCGCCACGCCCGCGCTCGCCGACCTCGCCCGCAGCTACGAGGTCGACCGCGCCGCCTCCTACGACACCCGCTGGTCCGACCACTCCCCCGTGGTCGTCGACTACGAGCTCTGACCCTCTCCCCCGCGAACCGACCCCTCGAGGCCACCCATGACTCCCAGCACCCCGGGCGCCAAGCCCGTCATCTTCTCCGGCATGCAGCCCTCCTCCGGGTCGCTGCACCTCGGCAACTACATCGGCGCGCTGACCCAGTGGGTCGCGATGCAGGAGGACTTCGACGCCTACTTCTGCGTCGTCGACCTGCACGCGATCACGGTCCCGCAGGATCCGCAGCAGCTCCGCGAGCGCACCCGCGCGACCGCCGCGCAGTACATCGCCGCGGGCATCGACCCCGCGCGCTCGACCCTCTTCATCCAGTCCCACGTGCCCGCTCACGCCGAGCTCGCCTGGGTCCTCAACACCCTGACCGGCTTCGGCGAGGCCAGCCGGATGACGCAGTTCAAGGACAAGTCGGCGAAGCAGGGTGCTGAGGCCGCCTCGGTGGGTTTGTTCACCTACCCGATCCTGATGGCGGCCGACATCCTGCTGTACCAGACGGACGCGGTGCCGGTCGGCGAGGACCAGCGCCAGCACCTGGAGCTCACCCGCGATCTCGCCGCGCGCTTCAACTCGCGCTTCGGTGAGACCTTCGCCGTGCCGGAGCCCCACATCGTGCGCGAGACCGCGAAGATCTTCGACCTGCAGAACCCGGGCGCCAAGATGTCGAAGTCGGCGGAGTCGGACGCGGGCCTGCTCAGCGTGCTCGACGAGCCGAAGGCGACCGCGAAGAAGATCATGCGCGCCGTGACGGACACCGAGTCGGAGGTGCGCTTCGACCGGGCGGCGAAGCCCGGCGTCTCGAACCTGCTGACGATCTACTCGGTCCTCGCCGACCGCTCCGTCGAGTCGCTGGAGCAGGAGTACGCGGGCCGCGGCTACGGGGACCTCAAGAAGGGCCTCGTCGAGGTGGTCGCCGCCACCTTCGACCCGATCCGAGCGCGGACCGCGGAGCTGCTCGCCGACCCGGCCGAGCTCGACCGGGTCCTCTCCCTCGCCGCCGACCGCGCGTCCGAGACCGCGGAGCGCACGCTCGCCGCCGTCTACGACTCCGTCGGCCTCCTCCGCCGCGTCCGCTGAGGCGGCCGTGCTGCGGCTCGCGCTCTTCGACCTCGACGACACCCTCTTCGCCCATGCCCGCGCCGTGCGGGAGGGGATCGTCGCGTACGCCGCCTCGCTCGGCGCCGCCTACGCCGGCGAGCCGGCCGACGTGCAGCGCCGCTGGCACCTGCTCGAGGAGGAGCACTACCACCGCTACCTCGCGGGCGAGCTCGACTACGAGGGCCAGCGCCGGGTGCGCGCCACGGACTTCGCCGCGGAGGCCGGAGTCGGGCTGACTCCCGAGGAGGCGAGCTCCTGGTTCCGCGGGTACCTCGAGCACTACGTCGCCGCCTATACCCTCCACGACGACGCGCTGCCCGTCCTCGACCGGCTCGACGCCGCCGGAGTCCGTCTCGGCGTCATCACCAACGGCGTGCTCGACTTCCAGCGGGGGAAGATCGAGGGCACGGGCCTCTCCGGTCGCTTCGAGCACGTGATCGCCTCCGGCGACGTCGGCGTCACCAAGCCGGACGCGCGGATCTTCGCGATCGCCTGCGAGCGGTTCGGGGTCTCTCCGGAGGAGGCCCTCTACGTCGGCGACCGGCTCGGCACCGACGCCGTCGGAGCGGCCGCTGCGGGCCTGCGCGGCGTCTGGCTCGACCGCGTCGGCGGTCCCGAGCACGGCCGCATGCTGCCGCCCGAGGCGGTCGAGTTGGGCGTGCGCCGGATCGCTTCCCTGGACGAGCTGGACGCGCAGCTCGGGCTGTCGGCGGACTGAGGCCCCGCCCGGTCCGGGTCTCGATAAGCCGCCTGCAGCGACTACGCGACCAGCATGCAGGTCCGAATTGCCGGGTCTCGATGAGCCGTCTGCGGCGAAGACTCGACCAGCATGGGGGTCCTCGAAGCACCCCGTTGCGAGACCCCCTGCGCCGCCGTCGGAACGACGAAGCGCCCCACCCGACCCGAGGGTCGGACAGGGCGCATCACCGTGAACGGACTCACGCCATCCGCTCGTCGCGCAAGGCGAACGGGGAGGACGCGTGTCAGCGTCGTCCCCTAGCCGGACGGAACCCGCTCCCCGAGACGCGACCACCTCGATGAGCCGACCGCGCCGCGGCAGGCAGGGACTGCCGCGCAGGAGGCTACTGCACGTCCTCGTCGATCCAGTCGAAGGTCTTGGTGACGGCCTTCTTCCAGAGGCGGTACTGGCGGGCGGCCTCGTCCTGGTCCATCTGCGGGGTCCAGCGCGAGTCCTCCTGCCAGTTCTGGCGCAGGTCGTCGAGGTTCTCCCAGAAGCCGACCGCGAGACCGGCCGCGTAGGCCGCTCCGAGCGCGGTGGTCTCCGCGACGACCGGTCGGACGACCGGGACGCCGAGGATGTCGGCCTGGAACTGCATGAGCAGGTTGTTGGCGATCATTCCGCCGTCGACCTTGAGCTCCTGCAGGGGGACGCCGGAGTCGGCGTTGACCGCGTCCAGGACCTCGCGGGTCTGGAAGGCGGTCGCCTCGAGCGCGGCGCGGGCGATGTGGCCCTTGTTGACGTAGCGGGTGAGGCCGACGAGGGCTCCGCGGGCGTCGGAGCGCCAGTAGGGGGCGAACAGACCCGAGAAGGCGGGGACGAAGTACGCGCCTCCGTTGTCCTCGACCGTGGCGGCCAGCGCCTCGACCTCGGGGGCCGAGCCGATGAGGCCCAGGTTGTCGCGCAGCCACTGGATCAGCGAGCCGGAGACCGCGATCGAGCCCTCGAGCGCGTAGTGCACCTCGCCGTCGCCGAGCTTGTAGCCGATGGTGGTGAGCAGACCGTTCTTCGAGTGGACGATCTCGGTGCCCGTGTTGAAGATCAGGAAGTTGCCGGTGCCGTAGGTGTTCTTCGCCTCGCCCGGGTCGAACGCCGCCTGGCCGAAGGTCGCGGCCTGCTGGTCGCCGAGGATGCCGGCGATCGGGACCTCGCGCAGCAGCGACGAGGACTCGACGTGCCCGTAGACCTCGGAGGAGGAGCAGACCTCGGGGAGCATCGACTTCGGGACCCCGAAGGCCTCGAGGATGTCGTCGCGCCACTCGAGGGTCTCGAGGTCGAGGAACAGGGTGCGGGAGGCGTTGGTGACGTCGGTCTTGTGGACGCCGCCGTCGATGCCGCCGGTCAGGTTCCAGAGGACCCAGGTGTCCGTCGTGCCGAAGATCAGGTCGCCCGCCTCGGCCTTCTCGCGAGCACCCTCGACGTTCTCGAGGATCCAGACGATCTTGGTGCCGGAGAAGTAGGTCGCGAGCGGGAGGCCCACGATCGACTTGAAGCGGTCAGCGCCCTCGTCGCCGGCGAGGCGGTCGACGATCGACTGGGTGCGGGTGTCCTGCCAGACGATGGCGTTGTAGACGGGCTTGCCGGTCGTCCTGTCCCAGACGACAGCGGTCTCGCGCTGGTTGGTGATGCCGACGGAGGCGATGTCGTGGCGGGTCAGGTCGGCGCGGGAGAGAGCCTGGCCGATCACCTCGCGGACGTTGTTCCAGATCTCGATCGGGTCGTGCTCGACCCAGCCGGCGCGCGGGAAGATCTGCTCGTGCTCCTTCTGGCCGGTGGAGACGATCGATCCCTTCTTGTCGAAGATGATCGCGCGGGACGACGTGGTCCCCTGGTCGATAGCGATGACGTAGTCAGCCATGAATGATTACTCCTTCGTAACGGGGGTGAAAGGAAGCGCGGCGGTCTAGAGGACCGGGAGCAGCACGAGCGAGGCGAGGCCCGCGAGCACTCCACCGACGATCGGGCCGGCGACGGGCACCCAGGCGTAGCTCCAGTCGCTCGAGCCCTTGCCCTTGATCGGCAGCAGCGCGTGCGCGATGCGGGGGCCGAGGTCGCGGGCGGGGTTGATGGCGTAGCCGGTCGGGCCGCCGAGGGAGGCGCCGATCGCGATCACCAGGATGGCGACGGGCAGCGCGCCGAGCGCGGCCAGACCGCCGTCGCCCTGACGTCCGCCGCCGAAGCCGATGACGACGAAGACGAGGACGAAGGTGCCGATGACCTCGGTGACGAAGTTCCAGCCGTACGAGCGGATCGCCGGACCGGTCGAGAAGACGCCGAGCTTGTTGGCCGCGTCGGGCTCCTCGTCGAAGTGCTGCTTGTAGGCGAGCCAGCAGAAGACGGCACCGAGGATCGCACCGATCATCTGGGCGAGGATGTAGACGAGGATCGAGACGATGTTGACGGGCACGCCGGAACCGAACTCGGTCGCTCCACTCGCGACGAGGCCCAGGGTGACCGCGGGGTTGAGGTGCGCCCCCGAGTTGTACGAGACGATCACACCGGCGAAGACCGCGAAGCCCCAGCCGATGTTGACCATGAGGGTTCCGCCGTTGAGACCCTTGCTCTTCACGAGCGCGACGTTGGCGACGACACCGCAGCCGAGGAGCACGAGCATGGCCGTTCCCACGACTTCGGCGAGGAAGACCACTCCGAGATTGTCCACGTTGACCTTTTCCTTTTCGTAAGACGGACGCGCACAGGCGTCCGCGGCGGGCTTCGATGCCCGACGGTGTGAAGTTATCGGCGCCCTGTCCTAGCGACAAGGAACGGCGCGTGCACGTTTGTGCGTTGTCACGACGGAAGCCCCGGTCGAGGTGATCCTCGGTCCGGGGCTTCCGTCGATCCGCGCCTGATCGCCGATCAGGAGGCGGGCACGGCCGTCGGGGTCTGCACCGAGGTGCCCCCGACGTCGACGCCGTTGTACTCCTTGAGGTGCGCGATGGTCGCGTCGACCTCCGACGCGCGGGCGGCGTCGTCCCAGCCCAGCACGGCGCCCGTGTGCTCGGCGAGCTCCTCGAGGAGCTCGCGGCTCAGGCCGCCCGTGAAGGCGTGGTTGGTGCGGCGCATCACCAGGTCGATGAGGTGCACCACGCTCTCGCGCTGGGCGAGGTAGCGGATCTCACCGGTGGTGAAGTCCTTGTCGAAGTCGAGCGCCTCGTCGTGTCCGTCGGCCAGGGCCTCGATGACCTCCTGCGCGCGGGTGCCGTAGCGCTCGAGCAGCTGGCCCGTGCGGGCCGAGGAGAGCCCGGAGCGGTGCTGGCTGATCCACTGCGCGCGGGACGCGTCGGTGCGCGGGAAGCCCTTGCCGCCTCCGATGGGGGTCTTCACGGTGGAGACGCGACGGGTCACGCCGATCCGCTTGAAGACCTCGTTCGAGAGGTGCTCCGACAGGGCGCGGAACGTCGTCCACTTGCCGCCGACCAGGCTGAGCACGGGCGAGCCGTTGCCGGGGAGCGTCGAGGGCTCGATGCGGTAGTCGCGGGAGACGAAGCCCGGGGCCTCGTCGTCGTGGCGGGGCAGCGGGCGGATGCCGGAGAACTTGAAGACGATCTGCGAGCGGTCCACGCGGATGGCCGGGAAGACGTGGTTGACGAGCTCGAAGAAGTAGTCGATCTCCTCCTCCGTGCACACCGCCGGCTTCGTGGGGTCGGCGTCGATGTCGGTCGTGCCGACCATCACGCGGCCCTTGAGCGGGTAGATGAGGACGATGCGTCCGTCGCTGTGCTCGAAGAACATCTCGCGACCCTCGCAGGCCTCGACCAGCTCGGGGTTGTCGAGCACGATGTGCGAGCCCTTGGTGCCGCCCATGAATTTCGTGGACGTGCCGAGGGCCGTGTTGGTGAAGTCGGTCCACGGTCCGGAGACGTTGACGACGACGTCCGCTGCGAAGGTGAACTCCTCGCCGGACTCGCGGTCGCGGAGGACGACGCCCTTCTCGTCGGCGCCGACGGCCTCGACGTAGTTGGCCGCGCGGGCCTTCCTGCCGCCGATCAGCGCGTCGTGGAGCACGTCGAGCGCGAGGCGCTCGGGCTCGTGCACGGAGGCGTCGAAGTAGGTGGCGGTGTACTTGATCTTCGGGTCGAGCTTGGGGAGCTCGTTCAGCGAGCGCTTGCGCCCGTGGAACTGGTGGCGCGGGACCGTGCCGCCGTCGCGGGAGAAGAAGTCGTACATCGTGAGGCCGACCTTGATCAGCAACGCACCGCGCTCCTGCGGCTTGCCCGACTTGTGGGTCAGGAAGCGCAGCGGAGCCGCGAGGATGCCCGAGAACGTCGAGTAGATCGGGATCGTCGTCTGCAGCGGCTTCACGTAATGGGGAGCGATCTTCAGCAGGCCGTTGCGCTCGTGCACGCCCTCGTTGACGAGTCGGAACTCGCCGTTCTCGAGGTAGCGGATGCCGCCGTGGATCATGTGGCTCGAGGCGCTCGAGGCACCGGAGACGTAGTCGCCGCGCTCGACGAGGGCGACGTCGACGCCGTTGAGCGCGAGCTCGCGGAAGGTCCCGATGCCGTTGATGCCACCGCCGATGACCAGGACCGTGGCGCGGGGGTTGTCGCGGAGAGCAGCGACGCTCTCGCGCAGAGCGGAGTTTCCGGGAGTTCCGTCGGACTGTGCCACTTCGTACTCGCCTTCGTGTCGTAGGGGTGTCGTCGAGGCCTCCGCACCAGCGTGCACCGGGGAGATGACCGATTGATTTCGCGGAGGAATACAGCCATCCTTGACCCGACAACACATCCGGTCAAGACCGGTGGAAATCCGTGCAGGGAGCGCTATGACCCCGGTGAGACCGGTCGTCGAACTCGACGAGACGACCCACGCGACCCATCCCGACAAGACGCGGGACGCGCTTCGTGCGGCCCAGCTGTACTACATGCAGGATCTGACGATGGACGCGATCGCGCACGAGCTGCACACGTCGCGCTCCTCCGTCTCGCGCCTGCTCTCGCACGCCCGCGCGACCGGCCTGGTCGACATCCAGATCCGCTCCCCCCTCGACCGGGCGAGCGCCCTCTCGGCCGAGGTGCGGTCCCACTTCGACATCACGGCGCACATCGTGCCGGTGCCGGACCACACCAGCGAGATCGACCGGCTCGAGCGGGTCGCCCTGTCCGCAGCGAGGATCCTCGGGCAGTTCATCGACTCGAACATGATCGTCGGCATCGCCTGGGGCTCCACGATGAGCGCGATCAGCCGCCACCTGATCGCCAAGGAGACGCACAACACGCAGATCGTGCAGCTGAACGGCGCCGGCAACACCGAGACCACGGGCATCAACTACTCGAGCGAGATCCTCCGCCGCTTCGGTGACGCCTACGCGGCGAAGGTCCAGCAGTTCCCGGTGCCGGCGTTCTTCGACGACCCGACCACCAAGCAGGCGGTGTGGCGCGAGCGCTCCACCCGACGGGTCCTGGAGCTGCAGCAGCGGATGGACGTGGCGCTGTTCGGGCTCGGGTCGCCGTTCGCGGCGGTCCCCTCGAAGGTCTACATCGGCGGCTACCTGGAGCCGAGCGACTTCACCTCGCTCAGCGGCTCCGGGGTCGTCGGCGACGTCGCGACGGTGTTCTACCGGTCCGACGGCAGCTGGGACGACATCCCCATGAACGAACGTGCAAGCGGTCCGGACCTCTCCACGGTGCGCCGCGCGTCGCGCCGGATCTGCGTCGTGTCGGGCGCCTCGAAGCTGCCGGGCCTGCGCGGCGCCCTGGCGGCCGGCCTCATCACCGACCTCATCCTCGACGAGGGAACGGCCCGCGCCCTCATCTCGGACTGACGACTCCCGCCCTTCCGCGGGACGCGCTCGGGTACGCGGCACGCCGACCCAGGCGCACCGGAGCGGCGTCTCGCGGGAGCGGTCAGGACTCGCGGGCGTGCGCATCGAGGAACTCGTAGACCTCGGCGTCGTCGATGCCGGGGAAGGTCCCCGACGGCAGCGGCGCGAGCACGTGCGCGTGCAGGCGCGCGCTCGGCCAGGCGTTGCCGTCCCAGCGCGCGGCGAGCTCCGACGGCGCACGCCGGCAGCAGGACTCGTCGGGGCAGCGGGAGAGCTCGCGGCGGTCGGTGTCACGGCCGCGGAAGAAGCGGGCCTCGGCGAACGGGACGCCCACGGTGATCGAGAACTCCTCGGTGGCGGTCGTGCCGGTCTGCGACGCCGACCAGAAGGTGCCCGCCGGAGTGTCGACGTACTGGTAGTACTCCGTCGTCCGGTTGGTCCGGGTGAACGCGGAGCGCGCCGACCAGTAGCGGCAGACGACCTGGCCCTCGACGGCCCCGGTGACGTCGGTCGGCAGCGGCAGCCCGTCGTTCTCGTAGGCCTTCTGGATCGAGCCGTCTCCCAGCACCCGCAGGAAGTGCATCCGGATGTCGAGGTGCGAGGTGAGCAGGTTCGTGAAGCGCAGGGCGGCGGCCTCGTGGGTGACGCCGAAGCCGTCACGGAAGTCCTCCACCGAGATGTCCCGCTCGCGCTTCGCCTCCTGGAGGAACGCGACCGCCGGCTCCAGCGGCATCAGGCACGCGGCGGCGAAGTAGTTGATCTCGAGGCGCTGGCGGAGGAAGTCGGCGTAGGTCACCGGCCGCTCGTGCCCGAGGAGGCGGTGCGCCATCGCCTGCAGCGCCAGCGCCCGCAGGCCGTGACCCCCGGGGATCGAGGCGGGCGGGAGGTAGATCCTGCCGTTCGCGAGGTCGATCACCGAGCGGGCGGAGTGCGGCAGGTCGCCGACGTGGATGATCTCGAAGCCAAGGTGCCGGGCCATCTTCGAGACGGAGCTGTGGGTCAGAGCTCCTCCGCGGTGCCCGACGGTGCGGAGCATCTCGCCCGCCACCTCCTCGATCTCGGGCAGGTAGGAGCTGCGCTCGCGCAGCTGGAGCCGCTGGGCGGTGTTGGCTCGGCGCGCCTCCTCCGGTGTGGCACTCGCCTCGCTCCGGCGCCGGGCGAGCTCGCGGTAGACGCCGAGGAACGCCTCCAGCACGGGCGTGCTCAGCCCCTTGTTGACCTTGAACTCGGGCAGGCCGAGCGAGCGGTACAGCGACCCCTTCTGCACGCGCGCCAGCTCGATCTCGAGCGCGGCCCGCTCGCTCGGCGGCTCGTCCGAGAGCAGCGCCGCCAGCTCGACGCCGAGCGCGGCCGCGAGGCGCTGCAGGAGGGAGAGGCGCGGCTCGCGGCGGCCCGTCTCGATCAGCGAGAGCTGGCTCCCCGACACGTCGACGCGCTCGGCGAGCTGCCCGAGGGTCAGTCCGCGCCGGGTGCGGAAGTGGCGCAGGCGCTGCCCGAGCAGCACGGCGTCGGAGCCCGGGGCGGGTGTCGAGCAATCGGTCACGGCGAGCTCCAGCGGTCGGTTGTGACGGAAGCGCAAAAAGGCGGTTTCTTGACCGCCTGAGCGCCGGGAATACCTCCTGATCCTCCTCCATCCTGGCTTCAGGCGCCACTGAGCGCCCCTCCCGGCCCGGCCGGCCTCTTCCCGGCTGCGGCCGGCGACTCCCCACCCCCGTCGACGACGACCACCGAAAGCGGAGCCAGCATGAGCATCTACAGCAACACCGTCCGACTCGAGCCGAGCACCATGACCGCGCCGACGTCCGTCCCCGCGCCCGTCGTGCCGCCGGCGCCCCTCGCCCTCCGCCGCTGGGTGCGCGAGACCGCCGCGATCCTCCAGCCCGACGCGATCGAGTGGAGCGACGGCTCCCCCGCGGAGTGGTACCGCCTGACCGAGCGGCTCGTCGCCTCCGGCACGCTCCTCCCGCTCAATCCGGAGTGGCGACCCGGCTCGTTCCTGGCCCGCACCGACCCGGACGACGTCGCCCGGGTCGAGGACCGCACCTTCATCTGCACGACCGACGAGGCCGACGCGGGACCGACCAACAACTGGCGCGAGCCCGCCGCGATGAGGGCCGAGCTCGCTCCCCTCCTCGACGGAGCGATGCGCGGACGGACGATGTACGTCGTCCCGTTCTCGATGGGGCCCGTCGGCGGTCCGCTCTCGCAGCTGGGCGTCCAGGTCACCGACTCGGCCTACGCGGTGCTGAACCTGCGGATCATGGCGCGCGTGGGCTCCGAGCCGCTCGCCGCCTTCACCGAGGAGACCCCGTTCGTCCGCGGCGTGCACACCGTGGGGCTGCCCCTCCGCGACGCGGACGGCGTCACCCGCGAGGACGTCGCCTGGCCGTGCAGCCCCGTGAAGTACATCACCCAGTTCCCGGAGACGCGCGAGATCGTCTCGTACGGCTCCGGCTACGGCGGCAACGCCCTGCTGGCGAAGAAGTGCTTCGCCCTGCGCATCGCCTCGGCGATGGGGCGCGAGGAGGGCTGGCTCGCCGAGCACATGCTGCTGATCCGCATCGTCTCGCCCGAGGGACGGCGCTACCACGTCGCCGCCGCCTTTCCGAGCGCGTGCGGCAAGACCAACCTCGCGATGATGCAGCCCGCGATCCCCGGCTGGCGGGTCGAGACGCTGGGCGACGACATCACCTGGATGCGCCGCGGGGAGGACGGACGCCTCTGGGCGATGAACCCCGAGACGGGCTTCTTCGGCGTCGCTCCCGGCACCGGGGAGACCTCGAACCCGAACGCCGTGCAGACGCTCTGGGGCAACACGATCTTCACCAACGTCGCGCTCCGCGAGGACGGCGACGTGTGGTGGGAGGGCCTGACCGACGAGGTCCCGGAGCGGCTGACCGACTGGCGCGGGCAGCCGTGGACGCCGGCGTCCGGCACGCCCGCCGCGCACCCCAACTCCCGCTTCACCGCGCCGGCCGCGCAGTGCCCGTCGCTCTCCGCCGACTGGGACGCCCACGAGGGCGTACCGCTGGACGCGATCGTCTTCGGTGGCCGACGGGCGAGCAACGTCCCGCTGGTCACGCAGGCCACCTCGTGGCAGCACGGCGTCTTCCTGGGTGCGACCGTCGCCTCCGAGAAGACCGCGGCCGCGGAGGGCACGGTCGGGGAGCTGCGCCGCGATCCGTTCGCGATGCTCCCCTTCTGCGGATACAACATGGCCGACTACTTCGCGCACTGGCTCGCGATCGGCGCTGAGCTCGGCGATGCGGCGCCGGCGGTGTTCCAGGTCAACTGGTTCCGGAAGGACGCGGACGGCGAGTTCCTCTGGCCCGGCTTCGGCGAGAACGCGCGGGTGCTGCAGTGGCTCGTCCGCCGCCTCGAGGGGCTGGCGGAGGCGCGGCGGAGCCCCCTCGGCGACCTGCCGCTCGCGATCGACACGCACGGGCTCCTGCTCTCCGCGGCCCAGAAGGAGGAGCTGTTCTCCGTCCCGGTGGAGGCGTGGCTGGAGGAGTGCGCGCTCACGGAGGAGTTCTTCACGCGGTTCGGCGACCGGCTGCCGCCCGAGCTGTCCGCCGAGCTCCAGGCCCTGCGGCTCCGGCTCCTCGCCGAGAAGCTGCCGCTGGCGGCCTGATCCCCCTGACCGAGCCGGCTCCTGCCGGACACCCCTGTGGCCCGCGGGCGGATCATCCCCCTTTCCTCGCACCCCCGCGGGTCCACTCCCCCCTTCCGCTCCCACGACGACGGGCACCATGACCGACCGCATCACGCTCCGCTTCCTCGCCGCCCCGCAGGACGCCACCGCCGACGGCCGCAGCGCCCAGGCCGGCCGCGTCCTCGAGTGGATCGACAAGGCCGGCTACGCCTGCGCCGTGGGCTGGAGCGGCGGCTACTGCGTGACGGCGTACGTCGGCAACGTCCACTTCACCCGGCCCATCTCGGTCGGCAACCTGATCGAGGCGACCGCCCGCGTCATCCACACCGGGCGCACGAGCATGCACGTGCTGGTGCAGGTCGCGCAGGCGGATCCGCGGACCGGCCTCTACGAGGACGCCACGCACTGCCTCCTCGTGTTCGTGGCCGTCGACGACGAGAAGAGGCCGCGGTCGGTCCCGGAGTGGAGGCCCCGCTCGATCGAGGACCTGTCCCTCGCCGAGGGCGCCGCCGCGCGCATCGACGGCCGCCGACGGCTGCACGACGTGATGCGCGCCCAGGAGTACACCGAGGAGGGCACCGGTCCGCGGATCGTGTTCCGCTTCCTCGCGGCGCCGGGCGACGTCAACTGGGGCGGCAACGCCCACGGCGGGATCGTGATGCGCTGGATCGACGAGGCGGCCGACGCGGTCGCGCAGCGCTGGACCGGCCGCGACGCGGTGGCCGTCTACTCCGGCGGGATCCACTTCTACCGTCCGGTGCGCATCGGGCACCTCGTCGAGGTGGAGGCGCGCATCATCCACACGAGCGCCCGGAGCATGCACCTGGCGGTGCACGTGCGCTCCGGGGACCCGCGGACCGGCGACCTGGAGCTGACCACGCAGTGCCGGAGCGTCTTCGTGGTGCGGGGCGCCGACGGGGCGGCCGAGCCGGTTCCGCCTCTCGAGCTGCGGACCGAGGAGGACCGGCGTCTGGACGCCCATGCGCGCGAGCTGATCCTCCTGCGCGCGGCGCTGCCGCCGCTCCCGCTCGCGGGGACGGCCGGCGCTAGGGTCGGAGCGTGAAGCTGCCGATCCTCGTCCTCAACGGCCCGAACCTGAACCTGCTCGGCACCCGCGAGCCCGAGCTCTACGGCTCGGACACCCTCGTCGACGCCGAGGCGCTGGCGGCGGAGGCGGCCGAGCGGCACGGCTACACGGTCGAGACCTTCCAGAGCAGCTCGGAGGGCGCGATCGTCGACCGGCTGCACGCGGCTCGCGGCTCCGTCTCGGGAGTGGTGCTCAACGCCGGGGCGTACACGCACACGTCGATCGCGATCCGCGACGCCGTCCTCGCGACCGAGCTGCCGATGGTCGAGGTCCACGTGAGCAACGTGCACCGGCGCGAGCCGTTCCGGCAGCACTCCTACCTCTCGGACGTCGCGATCGCCGTGATCGTCGGCGCGGGCATCGCCGGCTACGGCTACGCGGTGGACGTGCTCGCGCGAGCGGCGGAGAAGCGATGAGCGGCCTCGGACGCTCCTTCGGCAGCGCGGTCGACGCCTACGACCGCGGGCGGCCCGGCTACCCCGACGACGCCGTCGACTGGATCGTGGGGCACGCCCCCGCGCGGGTGGCGGGCGCCTTCGTCCCGGAGCGGGCCCGCGCGGCGGGAGCCGACGCCTCCGATCGGCTGCGCGCCGTGGACCTCGGCGCGGGAACGGGCAAGTTCACCGCGTCGCTCGCGTCCCGCGGCCTCGACGTGACCGCGGTCGAGCCCGACGCGGAGATGCTCGCGCGGCTCGCCTCGAATCTGCCGGGGGTCCGCCCCGAGGAGGGGACGGCCGAGGCGATCCCCGCCGCGGACGCCTCCGCGGAGCTCGTCACCGCCGCGCAGTCGTGGCACTGGGTCGACGCCGAGCGCGCGGGAGCCGAAGTCGCCCGCGTCCTGGTGCCGGAGGGCGTGCTCGCGCTGGTGTGGAACATCCGCGACGAGTCGGTCCCCTGGGTGCGCCGGCTCGGCGAGGTCGCCGGAGCCTCCACCGCCGAGCGCTTCGAGACGCTCCGGCCGCCGCTCGGCTCCGCTCTCGAGCGGGTGGCGTTCGCGGCCTTCGAGTGGTCCTTCGAGCTGGACCGAGCCGGGGTGCGGGACATGTTCGCGTCCCGCAGCTCCGTCATCGCGATGCCCGACGAGGAGCGCGCCGCGGTCCTCGCGGCGGTCAACGCCGTGGTGGACGAGGAGTCGGGCGGGAGCGGGACCGTCGCGATGCCGTACTCGACGCGCGTGACGATCGCGCGCCGCTCCTCCTCCGCCTGACTCCGCGCCGCGCGCCGCGGACCGCCCCGCCCGCCGACTACCCTCGGAGGGCGCCGCACCGGCGCGAGCACCGAGAGCACGAGGAGAGACGCACGTGAGCATCATCGCCGCCGCAGACGGGTCCGCACTGGGCAACCCCGGCCCCGCCGGCTGGGCCTGGTACGTCGACGACGAGCGCTGGGCCGCGGGCGGCTGGTCGCACAGCACGAACAACATCGGCGAGCTCACCGCGGTGCTCGAGCTGCTGCGCGCGACCGCGCAGGAGGAGGAGCCGCTGCACATCCTCTGCGACAGCCAGTACGCCATCAAGGCCTGCACCGAGTGGCTGCCGGGCTGGAAGCGGAAGGGCTGGCGCAAGGCCGACGGCAAGCCGGTGATGAACGTCGAGATCATCAAGGCGCTCGACGAGGAGCTGCAGGGCCGGGCCGTCACCTTCGAGTGGGTGAAGGGGCACGCCAACCACCGGATGAACGAGGCCGCCGACGTCCGCGCCCGGAGCGCCGCGACCGCCTACCAGCGCCGGCAGCCCGTCGACGCCGGACCCGGATGGCCGACGGCCGCCGCCGTGCCTGCCGCGGCCGCTGCGCCCCCCGTCGAGGACTCCGCCACCCTCTTCTAGCCGCTTTCCCCCTGGGGCAGCCGCAGCAGCCCCGTCGCTACCAGCTCGCGCACCCGCGGCAGCACCGAGTCGGACACCGCCTCCTCCTCGACCTGGAGGAGCGAGGCGACCGCCGCCACGATCGCCGCCACCGAGAGCTCGGCGTCGCAGGCGCCGACCACGGCGGCGAGCGCCGTGTCGACCTCCTCGACCCGGGCGAAGCCGCCGCCCTGGCGCAGCCGCAGCACCGTCGGATCGTCGTTGCCCGGCCAGTAGTGCCGCTCCTCCGTGACGTCTCCGGCGACGACCAGGGCGAGACCCGCCAGAGCGCGATCGTCGAGCGACGCGAGGGCCTCGGCCGCGTCGAGGCAGGCGGCGAGGTGGCCGCCCAGGCCCGCGGTCGCGACCGGCGTGGTGATCCGCTCGAGGCGGCGGATCGGCGGGCGGGGCTGCTCGGGCAGGCGGAGCGTGACGTAGCCGAAGCCGACGCCGGTCACCCCGCGCCGCTCGAAGTCGGTCAGCCAGGCGTCGACCAGCGCGTCGAACGCGGGGCCGCGGGTCGTGCCGCCGTCCCGGATCCAGGTCTCGGCGTAGACCGCCGGATCCTGACGCTCGCGCTCCACGACCCAGACGTCCAGCGGAGAGGCGGTCCCGCCCATCCAGGCGTCGAGCCCCTCGGGCCCCGCCTCGAGCGCCTGCTCCAGCGGGCTGCGGGCGTCGGCGAGCCAGTCCGCGATCCGGTCGAAGGCGTCCGCGCCCTCCCGGTACTCCCAGTTCCCCAGGAGCTGCGCGACACCGCCGGGCACCAGGTGCTCGGCTGCTCCGAGGATCACGCGGCGCACGATCTCGTCGCCCTCCAGCCCGCCGTCGCGGTACTCGTAGGAGGGGACGCCCTCGACTCGCGGCGTGATGACGAACGGCGGGTTCGTGACGATGTGGTCGAAGCGCTCCCCCGCGACCGGCTCGTAGAGGCTGCCGAGGCGGAACTCGATGTTCTCGATCCCGTTGAGCGCCGCGGTGAAGGAGGCGAGCGCGAGCGCGCGCTCGGAGATGTCGGTGGCGACCACCTGCTCGGCGTGGCGGGAGGCGTGCAGCGCCTGGATCCCGCAGCCGGTCCCCAGGTCGAGCACGCGGCCGACGGGCCGCTGGATCATCAGGCCGGTCAGCGTGAGGCTCGCGCCGCCGACGCCGAGCACGTGGTCCTCGTCGAGCGCGCGGCCGAGGGCGAGCTCCCCGAGGTCGGAGGCGATCCACCAGGAGGCCGCGCCGCGCTGGTCGACCACGTCGTAGGGGCGCAGGTCGAGCGCCGCGGTGACGACGGCTCCGGCCTCGACGCGCACCAGGCCGAGCTCCACCGCCCCCTCCAGCGCGAGAGCGCCGAACGCCTCGTCCGCGTCGTCGGCCGAGACGGGATCGGCCAGGAGGAACAGGCGGGCGAGGGTGGCCAGCGCGTCGTGGTCGCCGCTGCGCTCGAGGGCGCGGCCGGCGGGGACCCGGTCGCCGCGGTGCAGCGCCTCGGCCGCTTCGTCGCCCCAGAGCCCCCGCACGGCGTCCACGCCGTAGCGGGCGCGGATCAGATCGTCGCGCAGGAGGGCGATGCGGGCTCGGTCGAACGGGTCTGCGGAGAACACCGCTCCATCCTCCTGCACGCGGGTCGGCCACCGGGGCCGCCGCGGCCGTACGATCGGAGGCATGCCGCTGACCGGAGAGTACGAACCCAGCACGTCCGAGTGGGCCCGCGAGCAGGCGGAGCTCTACGAGCGGACCGGCGGAGCCGAGGGGAACCTCCTCCGCGGCCGCCCCATCATCGTCCTGACCACCGTCGGCTCGAAGAGCGGGAAGCTCCGCAAGACCGCGCTGATGCGCGTCGAGCACGAGGGCGAGTACGTGGTCGTCGCGTCCAAGGGCGGCGCGCCCGAGCACCCCGTCTGGTACGGCAACATGCTCAAGGAGCCGCACGTCGAGCTGCAGGACGGGCCCGTGAAGAAGGACTACGCCGCGAGCGTGCTCGAGGGCGATCTGCGCGCGGCCTGGTGGGAGCGCGCGGTCGCCGCCTGGCCGGACTACGCCGAGTACCAGACGAAGACCGAGCGGCAGATCCCGCTCGTGCTGCTCACTCCCTGGTCCTGAGCGCGGCGGGCGGCTCGGCTCGTCGCTGAGGCGGCCGTCCTCCGGTCGAGGACGCGCCGCACGGCAGGCGCCTCACGCGGGCGGCGGGCCCAGCGGATCCGGTCCGGCCTCAGACCCGGGCCGCGATGAGGTCGAGCACCTTCGGGCTCGAGAGCAGCGCGAAGTGGCCGACCACCGAGACCGCGATGTTCTCGCGCGCCCCGGCGAGGCGGCTCCCTCCGGGGATGTACTGGTCGCGCATCCCGTAGATCGACGTGATGCGCGCGTCGGCCTCGCGCTCGGCCAGCAGGGTGCGGATCAGCGGGCGGTGGGGCGCGAACTCCCGGAGCGCCCGCGCCGGGGCGATCCGGGCGAGCGACGAGCCGTTGAACGGGGTCGAGACGGCGATCATCCGCTCGATCCGCCCGTCCTCGCGGTCGTCGACGACCATCATGTGCTTGCCGATCAGGCCGCCCTTGCTGTGCGCGACGACGACGACTCCGCGCAGATCGTGCTCGCGCAGGTAGTCCTGGCCGAGTCCGGCCGACGCGACGATCGGCCGCGTGTTGTAGCCGAGCGCGGGCAGCACGTGGATCGGATGGCCCGCCGCGTGCAGCCTCTCGGCGATGGGCCGGAGGAACTGCCACGTCTCGTAGATCCCGGGGATGAGCAGCACCGGAGCGCCGTCGCCGGACGCGTACCGCGACACGTCCCAGCCCTCCCGCAGGTGCACGAAGCGCGAGCCGTAGGCGTAGCGGTAGTCGCGGAGGTACGCGCGCCGCAGCGAGGTCGAGCGGCGCGGGCGGGCGGAGTCACGCGCCGGCATGGGCCCGCTCCAGCTCCGCGATGTCGAGGCGGCTCATCGCGAGCATCGCCTGCAGCGCGCGCGCGGACGCCTCGGGGTCGGCGCCTCCGAGCAGACGCGGGAGGACCTCCGGCACGATCTGCCAGGACAGCCCCCAGCGGTCGCGGAGCCAGCCGCACCGGCTCTCCTCGCCGCCGTCCGCGACCAGGGCGTCCCACAGCCGGTCGAGCTCGGACTGGTCGCCGACGGTCACGACGATCGAGACGGCCTCGGTGAACGGGAACCGCGGCCCGGCGTTGATCGCCTGGAACCGCTGCCCGTCGAGCTCGAACGTCACCGACAGCACCTCGCCGGGCGACGGGGAGCCCTCCGGCAGCACCTGGCTTCCGGTGATCCGCGAGTTCGGCACCAGCTCCGTGTAGAAGCGCGCCGCCTCCCCCGCGCCGTCGTCGAACCAGAGGAAGGTGCTGACCGCGCCCATCGGAGTCTCCGTCCTGCGCGGGAGGGTCTCCGCGGCTCCCTCAGTGTGCCGCGGAGGCGCCCTCCCCGCGACGGATCACAGCGGGTTGACGCCGAACGCCGTGGCCAGCTTGTCGATCTTCTTGGCGCGGCCCAGCCGGGGCAGGTCGCTGCCGTCGCGGATGACGCGGCCGCGGGCCTCGAAGTCGTCGAGGAAGTCGCGGGCCCAGGCGACGTCGGACGGCGTCGGGCTGATGACCTCGTTGATCACGGCGAGCTGCTCGGTGTCGAGGCAGAGCTTCCCGGTGAGGCCGAGCGAGACCGTGAGCGCGGACTGCTCGCGCAGCACGGGGTGGCTGTTCGAGACGGTCGGTCCGTCGATCGGGCCGGGCAGGTCGCCGATGCGCGAGGCGACGACCAGGCGCGAGCGCGGGTAGGCCATCGCGAGGTCGTCGGCGCTGGTGCCGGTGTCGCGGCGGTAGTCGCCGCTGCCGAACGCGAGGCGGAAGGTGCCGCGGGCGCGGGCGATCGAGACCGCCTCCTCGATGCCGAGGGCGGACTCGACCAGGGCGAGCACCGGGGTGGAGCCGCCGAGGCGGTCGAAAGTCTCGGTGACGTGCTCAGCGGCCTCGGTCTTGGCGAGCATGACGCCGGCGAGGCCGGGCAGGCCCTTCAGCGCGTCGACGTCGTCGGACCAGAACGGGGTGGAGTGGTCGTTGATGCGGACCCAGGCGCGCTTCTCGCCGGTCAGCCACTCCGCGACGTCGGTCCGCGCGTCGGGCTTCGCCTTGGGGTCGACCGCGTCCTCGATGTCGAGGACGATCTGGTCGGCGCGGGATGCGTGCGCGGCGTCGAACGTCTCGGTGCGGGTGGCGTTCACCAGCAGCCAGGAGCGCGCGATCTCGGGGGCGACGTCGCGCCCCTTCCGCTTCGCGATGGCGGTGGTGGTGGTCTCGGGCAACGTCACGTTCGGGTCCTCTCGGTGGCGCGGTCCTCGCTCCGCGGACGCCACCGCTCTGCGACGGCGCCGGGGACAAGGGTAGCGGCTCCCCGTCGGCGGGGCTCCGGGCACTCCGGCGTCTCTCCACTCCGGGGCTGCGACGCCCCGAGCGCTCCGGATCAGCGGCCCTCCGGACGCTCCCACAGCGTCAGCACGGTCGTCGGCACCCGGATCCGCTCGCGCGCGACGAACCCCGCCTCAGCGAGCACCGTGTCCGCCTCGCCCTCCGGCAGCGCCTGCCAGACCCGGTCCTCCCCGGCGAGCGCGGCGCGCAGCGCCTCGCCCTCCAGCAGGACGTCCGAATACGTGCCCGTCGTCCTGTACGGAGCGGCGAGGGCGACGTCGTCCACGCCCGCGAACGCCTCCGGGTAGGCGGCGAGCGCCAGGCGGGGCCGGAGCGAGACCGTCCCGGAGGAGCCGAGGAGGACGGCGTCGCCCGAACGGGCCCGCTCCTCGACGGCGGCCGCCAGACCGCGGAGGTCCTGCCCGGCCGGCTTCCCGGTGACCGTGCGCATCTGCACGAGGACCGGCAGGGCGGCCACCGCGATCAGGGCGAGGAGGGCGACGCCCGTCCGGGCCCTGAACGAGTCGAGCGCGAGGCCGAGGAGGACCGCGAGGGCGGGCGTGCTCGACGCGAGGTAGCGCGGAGTGAACATCGGCTCGACGAGGAGGGTCCCGAGCACCAGCACCGCCGTCGGCAGCACGATCCAGAGGACGAGGGCCGGCAGGAGCGGCCCGCGCAGGCCGCCCCGCACCGCGGCGACCGCGAGGAGCGCGACGGCGATCCCGGCCAGCCACCACGCGGATCCGAAGAACGGCTCGACCAGGACGGTGAACGCGGTCACCGGCTGCGAGCGGAGCCAGCCGACCTGGCCGCTCTGCCCGGCGGCGAGGAGCAGCACCGGCACGGCGCCCAGTGCAGAGAGGGCGCTCGCCGGGAGAGCCCGCACGGCACCCCGGGGCGCCGCGGCCGCGGCGAGCGCGACGAGAGCCGGCAGCACCAGCACGGAGTAGAGGAACACCGCGTCCGCCAGACCCGCGACGGCCGCGAACGCGATCCAGCGCAGGGCTCCTCCGGAGCGGGCCGCCCGCACGACGAGGACCGCCGCTCCCACCACGAGCGCGGTGGCCAGAGCGGAGGATCGCGCCTCGGTCCCCGAGAACGAGGACCGCGGGAGCAGCACGAGCACCGCGGCGGCGAGGAGTGCCGCCCGGGGCCGGTCGAACGATCGCAGCAGGACGACGACGCCCGCCGCCGCCGCTCCCGTGGCGAGAGCGGACGGCGCCCGCACCGCGAGCTCCGACTCCCCGGCGATCGCGATCCAGCCGTGCATCATCAGGCCGTAGACCAGGTGCACCGCGTCCTTCTCCTGCACGAAGGCGAGGAGCTCCCCCACCGGGAGCCGCGCCAGGCGGAGGGTCGCGGCCTCGTCGTTCCAGTAGGAGGGGATCCAGGAGCCGACGAGGGTCAGCGCGGTGGCGAGGGCGAGGACCGCGCTCGCGGGCAGGGTCCGGAGCGCGCGCATCCCGCCAGCGTAGAGGCCGGGCTCAGCGCGCCGAGCGCTCGGCGAGACCCTTCGCGTACGCGGCCTGGCCGACGTGCTGCGTGTCGTCGTCGATCACCGAGACCAGCCGCACCCCGAGGGTCACCGGCGGATCCCACTGCTCGTCGACGACGCGCTCGAGGTCCTCGTCGCCGAGCGTGTCGAGGAGGGCGAGCGTCTGCCGGTGCACGGCGTCGGCGTACTCCGCGAGCAGCGCGGCCGGCACCGCGGCGAGCGCCGCCACCTCGGCCGGCTCCTGCCCGTAGCCGGTCTCGTCGGGCCCGAAGGGCAGGCCGGACCGGCCGTGGAAGCCGTCGGCCGTCCACACCTGCTCGTGGCCGGCGAGCGGGGCGAGGTGGTCGTCCTGCACCCGGACGAGATGCCAGACGAGCCAGGCGGGCGAGTTCGAGCGGGCGTCCGCGCGGAACGCGAGCTGATCGGGGGTGCTGTCGTCGAGGACGGCGTGCACGTTCTCGTGCACCCGGCCGAAGGCGTCGCGGAGGAGGTCGATGGCTGCGCTCATGCCGCCAGCCTGCCGCTCCCGCGCCCGGTGCGGCACCCCCTCCGCGCGCCTCGGAGGAAGTGCGGAGGCGGGTGCCCGATACTCGGCCCGTGACCTCCGGATCCTCGAACCTGGCGACGAAGCCGTGGCTGACCTCCTACGCGGAGGGCGTGCCCGCCGAGATCGACCCTCCCACCCAGACCCTCGTCGACCTGCTCGAGGACTCGGTCGCGCGGTACCGCCGCGGCACCGCCCTCGAGTTCTTCGGCGCCGAGACCAGCTACGCCGAGCTCGGCGAGCAGGTCGCGCGCGCGGCGGAGGGCCTGCGGCGCCTGGGCGTGCGCGTCGGCGACCGCGTCGCGCTGGTGCTCCCGAACTGCCCGGAGCACGTGGTGGCGTTCTACGCCGCTCTCCGCCTCGGAGCGATCGTGGTCGAGCACAACCCGCTCTACACGCCGCGCGAGCTGCGGCGGCAGTTCGAGGACCACGGCGCCCGGTTCGCGGTCGTCTGGGACAAGATCGCCGACGTCGTCGCGACCATGCCCGCCGACCTGGGCGTCGAGCGCGTCGTCTCCGTCGACCTCACCCGCTCCTTCCCGCTCGGCAAGCGCCTGGCGCTCCGGCTCCCCCTGCCGTCGGTGCGCCGGTCACGCGAGAAGCTGACCGCGACCCCCCGCAGCCGCTCCCTGGTGCCCTTCGCGTCGCTGCTGAAGAACCGCCGCATCGCGCGCTCGCACCCCCGCCCGGTCCTCGGCGACACGGCCCTGCTGCAGTACACGAGCGGCACCACCGGCACGCCCAAGGGCGCGATCCTCTCGCACGCGAACCTCCGCGCGAACGCCCTGCAGGGCCGCGCCTGGGTGCCGGGCCTGCGCGAGGGCGACGAGACGTTCTACGCGGTGCTCCCTCTGTTCCACGCCTACGGGCTGACGCTGTGCCTGACCTTCGCGATCAGCATCGGCGCGAAGGTCGTGCTGTTCCCGACCTTCGACGTCGGCCTCGTGAAGGCGGCCGCGAAGTCGTCGCCGCCCACCTTCCTCCCCGCGGTGCCGCCCGTGTACGACGCGCTGGCCCGCGCCTCCGAGCGCCACGAGCTCGACCTGCGCGGCATCCGCTTCGCGATCTCGGGAGCGATGAGCCTGCCGGTCGCGACGGTCGACCGCTGGGAGCGCGCGAGCCGGGGACTCCTGGTCGAGGGCTACGGAATGACCGAGAGCTCGCCGGTCGCCCTCGGCAACCCGGTCGGCCCGACCCGCCGGCCCGGCACGGTCGGCGTGCCGTTCCCCAGCACGACGATCCGCCTCGTCGACCCCGCCGATCCGTCGGTCGACCGCGGCCCGGGCGAGTCCGGCGAGCTCCTGCTCCGGGGGCCGCAGGTGTTCCAGGGGTACTGGAAGCGGCCGGAGGAGACGGCCGAGGCCCTCCTCCCCGGCGGCTGGCTGCGCACGGGTGACATCGCGACCGTCTCGGCCGACGGCTTCGTGACGATCGTCGACCGGGCCAAGGAGCTCATCATCACCGGCGGCTTCAACGTCTCCCCCTCCGAGGTCGAGGGAGTGCTGGAGTCGCACCCGGACGTGACGCGCGCGGCCGTCGTCGGGCTCCCCCGCGAGGACGGCGGCGAGAGCGTCGCGGCGGCCGTGGTCCTGCGGGCCGGGACGGCCGTGGATCCGGAGGCGCTGCGCGACTTCTGCCGGCTGCACCTGACGCCCTACAAGGTGCCCAAGCGGATCGTCCCGGTGGACGAGCTGCCGACCTCGCTGATCGGCAAGGTGCTGCGCCGCCAGGTGCGCGAGAGTCTGCTGGACTGAGGCGACCGGAGCGGGCGGTGGCCCGCGAGGAGGAGGACGACATGGCGAGGATCGTGCAGTACGAGATGATCGGCGGGCCCGAGGTGCTCGAGACCGTCGAGGCGCCGGAGCCCGAGGCGGGGCCCGGCACCGTGGTGGTCGCCGTCCGCGCGGCCGGCGTGAACCCGATCGAGTGGAAGGTGCGCTCCGGCCTGCGCCCGAGCCCGCCGTTCGACGGTCCGCGGAGGCTCGGGTCGGACGGCTCCGGCGTGGTCTCCGCCGTCGGTCCGGGCGTGACCGGTTGGAGCGTCGGAGACCGGGTGATCGTCAGCGGCGCCACCGGCACCTACGCGACCGCCGTCGCGGTCTCCCCCGACTCCCTCGATCCGCTCCCCGACGGACTCGGCTTCGAGGAGGCGGCCGCGCTCGGCATCCCGGTCTCCACCGCCTACCAGGCGGTGGTCTCGCTCGGCGTCGCGGAGGGATCGACGTTCGTGGTCCACGCGGGCGCCGGCGCGGTAGGACGGGCGGCGATCCAGTTCGCCGTCGACCGCGGAGCCCGGGTGATCGCCACGGCGAGCCCGGCGAACCACGAGGCGCTGCGCGCGCTCGGAGCGGTGCCGGTCGCCTACGGGCCCGGGCTGCTCGAGCGGCTGCGCGCCGCAGCGCCCGAGGGCGTCGACCGCGTGCTCGACGCGGCCGGGACGGATGAGGCGCTCGCCGCCTCGCTCGCGCTGGTGGCGGATCCGCAGCACGTCGGAACGGTGGTCGCCGGCCCTCGTGCGGCAGAGCTGGGCATCCGGGCGTGGAGCGGCGGCAGTCCCGTGCCGCTGACCGAAAAGGAGCAGCGCCTCCGCCGCGAGGGCGTGCCGCTCGCCGCCCGGCTGGCGAGCGAGGGGCGCTTCGCGGTCGCGACCGGTCCGCGCCTCCCGCTCGAGCAGGCCGCCGAGGCGCATCGGCTCAGCGAGGACGGCCACGTCCGCGGGAAGATCCTGCTCGTTCCCTGACCCGGGCCGGCATCCGGCATCCGTCTCCCCACCGCTTCCCCCGCTCTCACCGTCGAGAAGGAGTCCCCGTGTCCACTGACGACACCACCCCCGTGATCCTGGGGGGCGCCCGCACCCCGTTCGCCCGCTTCTCCGGAGCCTTCGCGCCGCTCTCGGGCGTCGAGCTCGGCGCCGCTGCCATCCGAGGGGCTCTCGAGCGCTCGGGCGCCTCCGCGGCCGACGTCGACGCGGTCGTGCTCGGCCAGGTGATCCAGGCCGGAGCCGGTCAGGGCCCCGCCCGGCAGGCCGCGGTCCTCGCGGGCCTGGGCTGGGACGTCCCGGCGGTCACGATCAACAAGCTCTGCCTGTCGGGTCTCACCGCGGTGATCGACGCGGCGCGGATGATCCGGCTCGGCGAGGCGCAGGTGGTCGTCGCCGGAGGGCAGGAGTCGATGACCAACGCGCCGCACCTCCTGCTCGGATCCCGCTCGGGCCTGGGTGTCGGTCCGCGTCCGCTCGAGGACGCACTCCTCCACGACGGCCTGCTCGATCCGTTCGACCGCCGCCTGATGGGGAGGGTGACAGACGACGGCAACGCCGCACGGGGCATCCGCCGCGAGCGCCAGGACGCCTTCGCCGCGCTCTCGCACCAGCGGGCCGCCGCGGCACGGTCCACCGGCGTGCTCGCCGAGGAGATCGTGCCGGTCGCGGTGCCGCAGCGGCGCGGACCGGACCTCGTCGTGTCCGCCGACGACGGGATCCGGGAGGACAGCACGGTCGAGACGCTCGCCCGGCTGGCCCCCGCGTTCTCAGCCGAGGGCACGATCACCGCGGGCAGCTCGTCCCCGATCACCGACGGTGCCGCCGCGCTGGTCGTCGTGTCCCGCGGCTGGGCCCGCGAGCGCGGACTGCCCTGGCTCGCGACCGTCGCCGAGCACGGGCAGGTCGCCGGACCGGACAACTCCCTGCATTCACAGCCGTCGGCGGCGATCCTCCGGGCGCTCGGCCGCCGCGGTGCAGCGGTGTCCGACCTGGACCTGATCGAGATCAACGAGGCGTTCGCCTCCGTCGTCCTCCAGTCGGCGGACGATCTCGGCGTCGAGCCCGAGGCGGTCAACGTCGACGGCGGGGCGATCGCGCTCGGCCACCCGGTCGGCGCCTCCGGAGCACGGCTGGCCCTGCACCTGGCGCTGGCCCTCCGGCGCCGGGGCGGCGGCCTGGGCGTCGCCGCGCTCTGCGGCGGAGGCGGCCAGGGCGAGGCGCTGATCCTCGAGGGCTGACCGGCGGTCCGCCCCCAGGAGCGCGTCGGCGCCTCCGGCTACGCTCGCGGGATGAGCATCCTGAGCGCCGACGGCCTCGCCTTCGTCACCGAGCGCCACCTGGCCACCCTCTCCACCCCCGGCCGCCAGGGCCGCCTGCACGTGGTCGCCGTGGGCTTCACCTACGAGGACGGCGTCGTCCGCGTCATCACCTCCCGCGAGAGCCAGAAGGTGCTCAACGTCCGGCGGGGCGGCACCGCGACGGTCGGGCAGGTCGACGGCATCCGGTGGCTGAGCCTGGGCGGTCCGGCGACGATCGAGGAGGAGCCGGACGCCGTACAGCACGCCGTCGAGCTCTACTCCCAGCGCTACCGCACTCCGCGCCCGAACCCCCTCCGCGTCGCCATCCGCATCGACGTCGACTTCGCCCTCGCCTCCTCCGGCCTGCGCGCGGAGTAGCCGGGTGGCCCGCGGCGACGCGCTGGGCGGGGGCGGTGCCGTCTCCTCCCTCCGCACCTACCGCTACGTCCGCCTCTCCCTGGTGGCGGCCGTGGTGCTCCTCACGGCCGGCCTCGTCCACCAGCTCGTCGTCGGAGGCCCGCTGCGCTCGATCAGCGCCTCGTACTACACCCCGGTCCGCTCCCTCTTCACCGGGGCGCTCTTCGCGGTCGGCGTAGCGCTGGTCGTCCTCGCCGGGAGGAGCGTGCGGCGCTTCCTCCTGCTGCTGGCGGGCATGACGGCGCCGGTCATCGCGATCGTGCCGGTGCCCCTCGCCTCGGAGGAGCTGCAGCGCCTCCAGGGAGCGGTGTGCCCGGCGGGAGGGGCGTCGTGCCTTCCCGCGACGGCCGCGGGTGAGGTCGCCGCCTCCCTGCCCGCCTACCTGGTCACGGCCGCGGCCGTCCTCGTCGCCTCCGTGATCCTGCTCGCCCTCGACCGGGTCCTCGACCGCTGGGCGCTCGTCCGCACCGCGATCGCCGCCGCCCTCCTGATCGCGCTGGCGGCCTGGAGCACGCTCCCGTCGTTCCTGCGGCTCGGCCACTACGCCGCCGCCGGCGTCTTCTTCCTCCTCATCGCCGTCACCGCCGGTCTGCACGCCGTCGCGGTGCGCGAGGAGGGAGCGAGCGGGCCGGGGACGCCGCGCTTCTACTCCCGCTGCTACGCCGTTCTCGCGGTGCTGATCGCCGCGGTCGATGCGGCGCTGGTGCTCCTGCTGCTCACGGGGCGGGGAGCGGAGCTGCTCGGCGAGCAGTGGCTCCTGCTCGGCGAGGCCGTCGCGCTCGCCCTCTTCGGGGTCTTCTGGGTGCTGCAGACCGCCGAGAACTGGGATCGTCCCGACGTGCTGCTCGTCGCGCGGGGCTGAGGGGGCCGGTGGCGGCCCCCTCAGCCGCTCAGCGCTTGAGGGTGATCGAAGAGCTCCGCCCGAGGTTGCCCGCGGCGTCGGAGGCGTGCGCGACGATCGCGTACCGCCCGGCCGGGTAGGAGGAGGCCGAGACAGTCAGGCGCCACGTGCCGTCCGACGCCCTCGTCGCGTCGCCCAGCCGCGTGGCTCCGCTCCAGAAGCTCAGCTTCGTCGTGCCGACGTCGTCCTTGGCGGTGGCGACCAGGGTGACAGAGCCGCGCACCGTCGATCCGCTCGTCGGCGCGGTGATGACGGTCTTCGGAGCCGTCGTGTCGCGCGACGGCGCGGGCGAGCCCGTGGGTGCCGGAGCAGGAGCCGCGGTGGGCGCCGACGTGGGAGTCGGGGTCGGGGTCGGAGCCGGTTCGTCGCCGAGGCCCCAGGCCGTCCACAGCTCCTCCGCGATCATCGCCTGGCCGGCGACGTTCGGGTGGAAGTAGTCGACGTCCGTCGAGAGCTGGTCGAGCGAGATCGGAGCCGCCGTGAGGGCGCCGCCGTCCCAGACGCAGTCGTTCGCGGCGGATGCGCAGGCCGATTCGAGTGCCTCGTTGAAGTCGGCCTCCCGGTCCTCCGCCGCCGCGAGCGAGGCGGTGTAGGCCGAGCCGGTCAGCGGGGCTCCGGTCGTGGCGTCGACTCCGCGCTGGGTCCGGCAGACCCCGCCCCAGGCCCAGATCGCGGCGCCCGGCGTCGGCTTCACGGCCTCCCACTCCGACTCGATGTCCGGGACCGAGCCGACGAGCACCGTCGCCTCCGGCCACTCCTCGCCGATCGAGCGAAGGATCCGGGTCGCCGACGCGGCGAAGGAGGCCGCGGGCGTCATCGCGTAGCCGTCGCGGGAGTCGGGCGAGAGGCTCAGCGAGCAGAGGTCGTTGCCGCCGATCAGCAGCGTGACCACGTCCGGCTCCTCCCCGGCCGCGACCGCGGCGTCGATCCGCGACTCGACTCCGCTGATGACCGCGCCCGACTTCGCGTAGTTCACCGCGCGGACCGCCGTCCGCGGATCCGCCGCCGCCATCCGGCTCGCGATCGAGTCGACCGCGGGCGCCGATCCCGTCGCCCAGGAGTTCTCGACGCAGTCGCGGTTCACCCCGCAGGTCGTCGCTGCGCGCGTGATCGAGTCGCCGAGCGCGAGCAGCGTCTGCGTCCCGGACGCCTGCGCCGGCGGTGCCGCCAGGAGCCCCGCCAGGAGCGCGATCGCCCCCGCGCCGACCCCTGCCGCTCTCCGCCGTGCCCTGTGTGCTGTGGTCCCCATGTCGTCCCGTCCCCTGGTCGTCCATCGTTCGAGTGCCTCGCGTGCTGCGAGAGCACGAGGGGCGAGCGTACGTCGCTGCGGATCCCCCGACGGACCGGAGGAGAACGGCTCCCGTCCGGCGCGGCCCGGATGGGGGACACGGAGGACGTCTGTCGGCGGTCGGGCGGGAGCGATCCGGGAGGGGAGAGGCGGGCGGCCGCGAGCACGACGGCTGCTCACCGCGGAGGACCGGCCTTCGGCCGCAGGGCGGGAACGGCAGGGCAGACGGCGAGCGCGACCAGCACGTTCTCGTTGAGCGGGCCGCCGGCACAAAGCAGAAGGCCCGCTCTCTCGAGCGGGCCTTCTGTGGTGGTGGATCCGAGGGGATTCGAACCCCTGACCTCTTCATTGCGAACGAAGCGCGCTACCAACTGCGCCACGGACCCGTGCCTTCCGAGCCGTCACCGGCCCGAACAACTCGTCCACACTAGCACGGACGAGCAGGCGCCTCGCACTCGCGTCAGGCCCCGCGGCGGCGCTGCAGCGCCTGGTCGAGGTCGATCGCGTCGACGCCGTCCACGACGCCCATGGCGGCGAAGCGGGAGGAGGGACGCGGGGCCTCGGGAGCGGGAGCGGCGGCACGCGGGACGCGCAGCGGCGCCACCTCGGGAGCGGTCGCGGCGGCGCGCTGGGCGAGCTCCGCCTCCGCCGCGGCGGTGCGCAGGCGCTCCACGGCGTCGATCGACGCCATCGCGGAGGCGGCGACCGTGCCCCGGGAGAGGTACAGCGGCTTGGGGAGCGGCTGCGGCGTCCAGCTCGCACGGTCCTCGGCGAGCTCCTCGGAGGCGTCGTCCGCGGCCTCCTCGGCGAGCTCGGCCTCGAAGACCTCGGCGCGCCGGCGCTCGGTCGCGGCGGCCGTCGTCGCGGTCGCGGCCGGAGCGGCGGCGCGGCGGCGACCCGGCGCCAGCAGGATCAGCGTGCCGAGCCCCGCGACGGCGAGGAGCAGGCCGACGAGCGGCACCGCGCCCGTGCCGCCGAACGGCAGCATCACGAGCCCGACCAGCGCGGCGACCGCGCCGACCAGCACGGCCAGCGCGGCGCCCTGGCGCCAGCGCAGGACCGAGGGCCCTGACCGCGTGCTCCGCCGTGCGCTCGCGGTCGCCCGTCGCAGCGCGTCGCGCGCCGCCTTCTCCGCCTGTGCCAGCTCCATCGCCTGTGCCTTCTCTTCGGCTCGTCGTCGTGTCTCGGTCACCCGGAGCCGGCGCTGCTGCAGCGCCACCTCGCGGGCCGTCGCCTCCGCACGCACGTGCTCGGGCACTTCCGCGGTCTCGGCGAGGATCCGCAGCGTCTGCTGCAGCCTCACCGCGTTGCGCTCGGTCGCGTTGTACGACCGCCTGCGCATCCACGTGGGGATCAGGTAGGCGACCCACAGAACGGCGGCGAGCGCCCAGACGACGCCCCCGCCCAGCCAGTCGCTACTCATGCGGACAACGCTAGGAGTACCGGGCACTCCCGTCCGTCATTACGGGTAGGTGTGTCCGTGCGGATCGCGAATCAGCCGGGGCCCCGTCGGAGGGACACCGGCGCCGTCGGAGGGTCCGGAGAGACCCGAGCGGCGCGAGGCGCGGAGATCCGCGTCGGTCGGCACGCCGACCTCCGACGGGACCTGCCCGTCGAGGTAGCGGCGGAGCACGCCGCGGGGCACCTCCTCCGCCACGAGGGCGAAGCAGAAGTGGTCGCGCCAGTCGCCGTTGATGTGGATGAAGCGCCGCCGCAGGCCCTCGTAGCGGAAGCCGAGCTTCTCGACCACGCGCAGGCTCGGCCGGTTCTCCGGGCGGATGCAGATCTCGATCCGGTGCAGGCCCAGGTCGAGGAAGGCGTGGTCGGCAGCGAGCGCCACGGCGATCGGAGTGATCCCCCGCCCGGCGTAGCGCTCGGACACCCAGTAGCCGATCGACCCGGAGGAGAGCGAGCCGTACCCGATGTTCGAGATGTTGAGCTGCCCGGCGAGCTCGCCGTCCCAGTCGATGAGGAACGGCACTCCCCCGCCGGCCCGCGCGTTCTGCTGCAGCGAGCGGATGCTGGCGCGCACGTCGAACGCGGCGCCTCCCCGGGGGTCGGACGCCTCCCACTGGCGCAGCCACGACCGGTTCGCGATCAGCTCCCGCTCGAGAGGGCGGGCGTCGCGCACGCGGATGGGGCGGACGGTGACACGACCCTCGGTGAGCGTCGGGATCGGGAGCGGCATGATGCGACCCTACTGCTCCGCCGCACTGCGGGAGGGGGACTGGACTCCGGGGCATTCCGTGCTTCCGTGGAACGGAGGAACGGACGGGATCCCCCGCCTCAGCAGGGGGTCCCGTCCGTTCCGGAGGCGCGCTCGCCGGGGCTCAGAGGCCGGCGACGAAGTCCTTCAGCCAGGGCTTGAGGTCCTTGCCGAGGTCATCGCGGTCGGAGGCGAGCTGCACGATGGCCTTGATGTAGTCGAGCTTGTCGCCGGTGTCGTAGCGGCGGCCGCGGAACACGACGCCGTAGACGCCGCCGAACTCGGCCGGATCCTGGGCCATGCGCTCCAGCGCGTCGGTCAGCTGGATCTCGCCGCCCTTGCCCGGAGCGGTGTGCTCGAGCACGCCGAACACGTCGGGCTTCAGCACGTAGCGGCCGATGATCGCGAGGTTCGAGGGGGCGTCCTCCTTGGAGGGCTTCTCGACCAGGCCGGTGATCCGCACCACGTCGTCCTCGTCGGTCGCCTCGACCGCCGCGCAGCCGTAGAGGTGGATCTGGTCGGGGTCGACCTCGAGCAGCGCGACCACCGTGGTGTCGCGCTGCTCGGCGACGTCGATCATGCGCGAGAGCAGCGGGTCGCGGGCGTCGATCAGGTCGTCGCCGAGGAGCACGGCGAAGGGCTCGTCGCCGACGTGGCGCTGCGCGCGGGAGACCGCGTGGCCGAGGCCCTTCGGCTCGCCCTGACGGACGAAGTGCACGTCGGCGAGGTCGCTGGCGTACTTGACGTGCTCGAGCTTCTTGTCGTCCTTCTTCTGGGACAGGTTCTGCTCGAGCTCGGGCACCGAGTCGAAGTGGTTGGCGAGCGCGTTCTTGTTGCGCCCGATGATCACGAGCACGTCCTGGAGGCCGGCGTCCGCCGCCTCCTCGACCACGTACTGGATCGCCGGCTTGTCGACGACCGGCAGCATCTCCTTGGGGATGGCCTTCGTCGCCGGCAGGAAGCGGGTGCCGAGACCTGCGGCGGGGATGACTGCTTTGCGGATTCGAGTGCCCATGGGGCGCCATCCTAGCGGCGGGGGAAGTCGCGGGAGTTTCGCGCCAGGACCGGCGACAGAAGGCGCCGGACCCCGTTCCGGGGCGGTCCGGGACGAGCGTCCCTCAGGGTCGTCCGTGCGGAGACCGGCGCGGGGCCCGGTTCTAGACTGAGCGCATGCCAGCCGACATCACGCACGAGAAGCGGGCGCTGCGCGCCGAGCTGCGCGAGCGCCGCCGCACGCAGACCTCGACCGCTCGCGACCAGGCCGCGGAGCAGATCACCGCCCACCTGATCGAGCTCGCCACCCGCGTGGGGGCCCGCTCCCTCGCGTGCTACCTCTCCGCTCCGGACGAGCCGAGCACCCGGCCGTTCCTGGGCTGGGCCGAGAGCCACGGCATCCGCGTCCTCTTCCCCGTCTCGCGCCAGGACGGCCTGCTCGACTGGGCGGTCGGCGACGGCCACACCGAGACCCAGGGCCTGTTCGGCATGCCCGAGCCCGTCGGGCAGCTGCTCGGCCCCATCGCGATCAACGACGTCGACCTCATCGTCGTCCCGGCCGCCACCGTCGACCGGCAGGGGATGCGGATGGGCTGGGGGCGCGGCTACTTCGACAAGACCCTCGGCTCGATGGAGAAGTGCCCTCCGGTCTACGCCGTCGTCTTCGACAGCGAGCTCGTCGACCGGGTGCCGAGCGAGGTCCACGACCAGGCCGTCGACGGAGTCGTCACTCCCTCCGGCATCGTCGACCTGCGCCACTGACCCCGTCCTCCTTCTCCCCCACCCGCCTCCGAGGAGCCCCCTGTGCCCACCTACTCCTACCGCTGCACGCAGTGCGGCAACGCCTTCGACATCCAGCAGAAGTTCACTGACGACACGCTCACCGAGTGCCCGAGCTGCCAGGGGGCGCTGCGTAAGGTGTTCAGCGCGGTCGGCGTGACCTTCAACGGCTCGGGCTTCTACCGCACCGACTCCCGCTCCGGCGGGAAGTCGAGCGAGGGCGGCTCCTCCTCCTCCTCGGGTTCCGGCTCGTCCGGCTCGGGCGCATCCGGCTCCGGCTCATCCGACTCGTCGTCGGGCTCCTCGGGATCGGGCGCCTCCTCCTCCGGATCCTCGGGTTCATCGGGCTCGGGCGGCTCCTCGTCCGGCTCGGGGTCCTCGGGCTCCGGATCGTCCTCCTCCTCGTCGTCCTCGGGCTCCTCCGGGTCCTCCTCCTCGGGTTCCTCCTCCGGGAGCTGACCCGCCACCCACCGCTCACCTCAGAAACGGAACGATCATGATCAACGGCTTCAAGGAGTTCATCCTCCGCGGCAACGTCATCGACCTGGCTGTCGCCGTGGTCATCGGCGCCGCCTTCACGACCATCGTCAACGCGATTGTGACGGGGATCTTCAACCCGCTCATCGGCGTGATCTTCGACGCCTCCTCCCTCGAGACCCTGAACTGGGTCATCCGGCCGGGAGAGAACGGCGAGGACCCGACCGTCATCGCCTACGGCTCGGTCGTCTCGGCCCTAATCCAGTTCGTGATCGTCGCCTTCGTCCTCTACTTCGCGTTCGTCCTGCCGATCAACCACCTCAAGAACGCCGCCTTCGCCAAGAAGGCCGCCGACGCCCCCGCCGCGGAGGACAAGGCCCCCACCGAGCTCGAGCTCCTCGCCGACATCCGCGACCTGCTCGCCAATAACGGCACCGCCACCACCGCGAACTCCGGCAAGCACGTCGACTGAGTTGCTCTGTCTCCTTCCGCCGGAGGCGGAAGAGGACCGCGGTCGGCTTCCCGATCGGGGAACGCTTCGCAGAGCGTTGTGCGAACGGTGCGTCCGAAACGTCGGCACGCGTTTCGGACGGCACCTGCACCTTCGGGAGGTCGCCGAACGGGACCTTCGGCGTCTCCGACGGGGGCTGATCGGCCCTGTCTCCACGCGCTCCTCGATACCGGCGGGCACCGGGCGGGAAGCTGTCGGTCAACGGGCACCGGACGGGTGCGGTCGTCAGCGGGCGTCGGTCGGGAAGCGGTCGGCCACCGTCGACGGGCCCGACGTGATCGGTCGCCAGACGTCCGCGTGACGTGTCCGCTCGTCGAGCGGGGGCGTGCCGGGGTGAGGCCCGAGGTCGTCGACGGGACCGGCGTCGACTCGCGGACCGCCAGCCGCGCGGGTGGAATCAGTAGTGCGGGGGGACGTCCTGGCGCAGGCGCGCGTCGTTCGGGCCGGTGTCGGGGCGCGCGGGCGGCGCGGAGGGGTCGGCGACCGGAGCGTCGTGCGGGGACGGATCGGTGCCGGGCTTCGCGGGGAGCGTCGCCCGCCGGCCGCCGCGGGTGCGCCGCAACGGGCGGTCGGCACCCGCGGGGGCGTCGGGATCCGGCGCCACGATCAGTCGTGCGGCAGCGGCTCGACGGGCTGCGTCTCCCCCGACGCCGGAGCGGCGGCGGCGGCAGCAGCGGCGGGAGCAGCAGGAGCCTCGCCGGCGGCGGGAGCAGGGTTCTGCTCCTCCCCCGCGGTCGCACCGATCAGCCCGGCCACCCGCGCGGCCACGGCCTCGGGGTCGGCGAACAGCTCGAAGTTGTGCACCCGCAGGTAGTGCCAGCCCAGCCGGCGCAGCAGCTCCGGACGCAGGCGCAGCGACACGCGCAGGCTCTGCGTGCTCACGTCGCGGTCGGTCTCGACCACCACGGCACGGGTCCCGTGCGCGGCGACGAGGGCCAGCTTGCCCTTGTGCCCGATGTTGACCCGGAGTCCGCGGCGCTCGAGGCGCGCGGCGAGATCCACCAGCATCGGCTCCGAGTAGTCGTCGCGGTCGCTCGGCTGGACGCGGTCCTCCGCCTCCTGCAGCACCTGCGCGAGCGCGACCATGCCGTAGCGCATGCGCGACTCGTCGATGTCGCCCGGGCGGAAGCACGAGACGATGTCCATCGAGCGGCGGGCACGGGTCATCCCGACCGCCAGCAGACGCTCTCCGCCCGGCTCCGCGAGCGCGCCGAAGTTCGACAGCAGGCGGCCGTGGGGCGTCCGGCCGTAGCCGATCGAGAAGATGACGCGGTCGCGGCTCTGCGCGACCGACTGCTCCAGCGTCACGACGGCGAAGGGCTCGGGACGGTCGCCGAGGATGAAGTCGCTCAGGTCGGTGCGCTTGGCGAAGGCCGTCAGCACCGCCTGCTGCACCCGCACGGCGTGGCGAGGACTCGCGGTGATGACCATCAGCGACTCGCGCGGACGGATCACGGCGTGCTCGAGCACCAGCTCGACCACCTTCGCGACCTCGGCGTCGACGGACTCGACGGCTCCGGAGTCGTTCTCGGGCATGCCGTGCCCGCTCGCGATGTAGTGGAAGCGGAGCGAGTCGTGTCCGAGGAAGGAGCCGGCCCAGGGCAGGGAGTCGATGCGGCCGCCGTAGAAGCGGCGGTTGACCAGCTCGGCCAGGTCCTCGCCGCCCGCGCGGTAGCTGCGGGTGAGCGTGACGGTGTTGAGCAGCTCGCCGAGTCGGGCGAGCGCCGACTGGGCGTGCAGCGCCTCCACGTCGGTCCGCGAGGCGGTGGAGCCGAACTCCGGCGTCTCGTCGACGCGCAGGCCGAAGGGAGTGGGGGTCTGCGTGACCGGGTCGCCGAACGCGACGACCTGCTTCGCCCGGCGGATCGCTCCGACGTTCTCGGCCAGCGTGGTCGCCCCGGCGTCGACGAGGAACACCGCGTCGAAGGTCGTCTCGGTGCCGATGCGGTGCACCTCGTAGGGCGAGGCGAGCCAGGCCGGAGCGAGCACGCGCGAGAGGTGCGGAGCGGCCTTCTGCAGCTCCTGAGGGGTCGTCGCCGCCTCGGTGCGCAGCAGCGCGCGCAGCGCGTCGCGCTCCTGCGGCCAGTCGACGAGCCCGATCTTCCAGGTCTCGGAGAGCTTCCAGGCCAGCAGCTCGGCGCTCGAGGCGGCGTGCGCCTCGTCGACGAGCTTGAAGTCGGCCTCGAGCCGGTCGAGCACGCTCGTGTTGCCGCCGAGCAGCGCGCGCTCGTCGGTCAGCATGATCTCGAGCGCCGAGCGCCACCAGGCCAGGTCCAGCTCGCCCGCGACCAGCTCGGCCGGCACGTGGCGGCGCGAGAGGTCGGTGAGCAGCGGGTCCAGGCCCCAGTCGCGCAGGGTGGCGAGGAGGGTCGTCCGCTCCTGGAGGTTGGCCAGCACCTCGCTGTCCTCGGCGAGGCCGGACACCATCGAGGCCAGCTCGGCGAGAGGGAGCGAGGCGAGCTGCAGGTTCGTCCCGCGGCGGCCGAGCGGCTCGTCGAGACGGCTCAGCTGGTCGGTCACCTGCTGGTAGGCCACCTGCACGTCGGCGACGCCGACCGGGACCTCGGGGATCGTGCCGGCGACCGCGTAGCGCTGCCACAGCGTCCGCTGCTGCTGCACCCGGCGGAGCGCCGCGTTGAGGTCGGTGACGTGCGCGCCGGGACGCAGGTACTCGCGGGCGAGCTTCTTCAGGCGCCGGCGGTTGGTGGACGACATCTCGGCGGCCTCGCGGCGCGGCGAGGTGGCGACGATGAGGTCCTGGATCGAGCGGTCGAAGACGGCCGGCTGGAACTTGTCCAGCGTCTCGCGGACGTCCTGCAGCAGGCGCAGGTAGATGCCGAGCTCGGCGACCGACTCGAACGGGCGCATCCGCGTCTGGCCGATGACGTCCTGGGCGCGGTCGAGCAGGCGCGGCAGGTCGCGCAGGTGCAGGCGCTTGGCCAGCTCGTGGGCGATCTCGGCGTCGGCGGTGGAGTCGAACTGGGCCCCGTACCAGGGCGAGTCGCCCGGGCCGTAGCGGAACTCGCCCAGGCGCGCCGACTCGATCAGCATCCGGGTCGCCTCGGGGCGGCTGTGCGCGAGAGCGGTGACGGAGCGGCGGTCGAGGCGGGCGGCGGTCGACGGGGGCGTCCGCAGCTGCGAGAGGCGGGCGAGCTCCTCGAGGGCCTGCAGCGCCGAGACGCCGAAGCTCTCGTCGCGCCGGGAGAGCGCGCCGCGGTAGTCGAGCAGCACCTTCCGCAGCCGGAGCAGGGCGTCGTCGATCTCGCTGACGGAGGGGCGCGCGGCCTTCTCGTTGCGGCCGATCGACTGGATGAGGTCGCGGCGGAGCGTGCGGGGCCCGACCGCGATGCCGCCCAGGCCCGCCGAGAGCAGGCGCTGGTGGATGCTGTCGAGGCTCGACCGGCGGGCGCTGACGACCAGCACGCGCTTGTGCTGGGCGGCCAGGGCGCCGATCGCGTTGACGATGGTCTGGGTGCCGCCCGTGCCGGGGAGGGTCTTCACGACGAGCGAGTTGCCGGCCGCGATGTTCGCGATCACCTGCTCCTGCTCGGCGTCCGCGTCGAGGAGGAGGTTGTCGGTCGCCGGAGGACGCTCGTCCTGCGGGATGATCGACGCCACCTTCTGCGACTGCTGCAGCGCCCGCTTGGCGGCCGGGTTCCCGGCGACGGCGTCGAGGACGGGGTGCTCGAGCATCCGGGCGTCGCGGAGCATGTCGCCCGCCACGTCGGCGAAGCTCGAGACCACGAGGCGCGGGTGCACGGCGAACCACGGCAGGTGCGAGGTCAGGCCGCGCAGCTGGTCGATGACCGGCTGCGGCTTGAAGACGCCGTTCTGCACGGCCAGCTCGACGAACTGCTCGGGGTCGATCGTGATGCCGAACTGCTGCTTGAGGGCGCGCGCGAGCTGCGGGTTGAAGTAGGGCTGGCCCTTGAGCTTGAGCTCGAAGTCGCGGCCGTAGCGGCGGATGGCGAGCGGGCGCAGGAGCACGGGTGCGGTGAACTCCGTGTCACCGGCGCGCCACTGGGCGAGGCCGATGGCGAGGTGGACGCCCTCGATGCCGCGGACCGAGCGCAGCTCGATCCCCTTGTCGGTGATCGCACCCGCGGCGTTCTTCGCTGTGCGCAGGGCGAGCTCGTCGCGGATGAGCGAGGAGAGGAGCGTCGTCTTGCCCGAGATGAACGGGGGCAGCCCGCCGGGGTGCGTGGTCGAGAGCTCGATGCGCGTCCGGGGCGAGTCCACGAAGTGGAGCAGGGGCGACGGACCGCCGACCTTGGCGAGCTCGTCGCGCCACGACTGCCACACCGGATCGGCCACGTTGCCGCCCTGGTAGCCGGCCTCGCCGCTCGTCACCTGCACGGGAGAGGTCGCCGTCGGGGAGAGCCGATGCGCGGACGCCTCCCCCTGGTCACCGGATTCGGGTGAGGTCGCCACCGGTCCGGCTCCTGGGAAATCGTCGACTCGTTGCACACGGACACCCTAAACCGGGCACCTCCGAAAGGCCGTAGCGACGCGGGTCGGCGGCACGGCACCTCCGTACGGCTCACCGGGCCGGAGCATCGGAGGAACGCGGAGCCCAGGGTCGGATCGGCGAGCGCGCCCGCCCGATCGGGGCGGGCGGGGGCTCAGGAGGGCCAGACGGCCAGGGGCGGCGCCGTCTCGACCCGGCGCTCGTCGCCGACCACGCGGATCCGGCTGCTCACGCGATCGTGCCCGGCGGCAGCGGCGACCGCGGTCATGACGAGCCGGGCGTGGTCGCGCGCGAGATGCCCGAAGGCGCTCCGCAGATCGACGGGACGGCCGGTGGCGAGCGACACGGCGATGCGGGCGACCGCCTCCTCCGAGAGGTCGAGGAGGCACGCCTGCTCGGCGAGGACGGCGAAGTCGATCCGCGGCGCGGCCTCCGTGGCGGCACCGGCCGCCCACGGGTGCTCGGGGCGGAGGCATCCGGCGCGGACGAGGAGCTGCTCCGCGGCCTCGAGGCCGAGCCCGGCGAGGACGGGGATCATGCCGCGGTCCGCTCGGCGCGGCGCCCGGAGGCGCGGACCCCGACGGACACGACGGCCGACAGCAGGCAGGCGACGCCGGCGATCAGCGGCGCGAGCCAGCCGAGGACGCTCACCTCGTCGACGTCCGTGCCGAAGTACTGCCAGTGCGCGATGGCGTAGACGAAGAGGGAGAAGAAGCAGAGCGCGACGCCCGTGAGCGCCGACACCAGGTCTGCCGGACGGACGAGGGGCTCGTGCTCCGCCGAGGCGGCCTGCTCGATCGCGGGCTCGGAGAGGGCGGCGGCCGGGACCTGCGGGAGGGTCGCGGTGGCGGGGTGCTGCGTCATGTCTCCGAGGGAACCAGCCTCGCGGTGTCACGGTCGTCACTCGCTGGCATGACGTCCTGAGCCGAGCGGATGGTGGCGCAGTCGGCCGGTCAGGGAGCGACGGGACCTTCCGCTCGAGCCGGTCGGCGTCCGAGCGACGACTGGAACCGCAGCAGGTACCCGTCGGGATCGGCGACCACCAGCTGACGGACGCCCGCCTCCTCCGCTTCGACCCGGTACCAGCGGGTCTCGAGCGGCGAGAACAGCGGCGTCCCGGCCTCGGCGAGCGCCGCCGCCGTCCGGTCCGCGTCGTCGACGTGCAGCTGCAGGTTCATCCCCCGGCCGAGCGGGCGCTCCAGCGGTGCCGCGATCCAGTTGCGGCCCCGCTCCGCCTCTTCGAGCATCACGTGCGCGGAGCCGAGGACCAGGTACGCGAAGCCCTCCTCGGGCCGGGCGTAGTGGATCCGGAACCCGCAGGGACCGCACCAGAACCCCAGGCTCCGGTCGAGGTCGGCGACGAGCAGCTCGGGGACGAGATCGGGATCGGCCATCCGCGCGGTCTACGCCTCGGCGCCCTCGGGGCGCTTCGTGCGGCCCGGGAGCAGGAGCAGGCCCGAGACGCCCACGACGATCAGCAGGATGGCCGCGACCGTGACGAAGGAGGCCAGCGCCAGCACGGGCATGATGATCGTCAGGACGCCCGCGATGACCGAGGCGATCCCTGCCGCGATCGGCAGCCACGCGGGGCCGGCGACGGTGCGGCCGCTGGTGATGCTCGAGACGCCGTCGAGGATCCAGCCCGCGCCGATCACGAGGCCCAGGACGCTCAGCGACTCGAACGGGTTCGACAGGCACAGGATGCCTGCGACCAGGATCAGGGCGCCGAGCAGGCCCGCGAGCCAGCGCACCCGGGCATCGAGCCGCGAGGCGGTGAAGGCCAGCAGCAGGCGGAAGACGCCCGCGGCGATCAGGTGGATGCCGAAGACGATGGCGACGGTCAGCAGCGTCGGACCGGGGATCAGGACGGCGATGACGCCGAGCACGATCGCGATCAGCGAGACGGCGATGATCCACCAGCGCTCGACGGAGGTGCGGGACATCGTGGGCGCGGCGGTCTCGGACATGGCGTTCCTTCGCGTCGGGGAGTGCGGACCCCTCGAACGTTAGGGCACCGGGGCGAGGTGGCGCGGGGCCTTGCGCCCGCCCGCCCGTGGACGCAGGTCAGTGGCGCGATCCGGTGCGCGCCGCGGCACGGTGCCGCCGCACGCGGCGCACCACGAGCGCGAGCAGCAGCACGCCGAACGCGCTGTAGATGATCGCGTCGAGCACGCCCGCGTACTGGTCGACGAGCTCGTACTGCGTGCCGAGGGCCGCGCCGAGGCCGATCAGCAGGCCGTTCCAGACGCCGGAGCCGAGGATCGTCAGTCCCGAGAACAGCAGCAGGTTCATCCGCTCGGCCCCCGCGGGGAGCGAAATGAGGCTGCGCACGCCCGGGATGAGGCGACCGAAGAGGACCGCCCAGGTGCCGTGCCGGCGGAACCAGCCGACCGCCTTCTCGAAGTCCTCGCGGTCGACCAGCGGGAGCTTGGAGAGCAGGCGGATCGAGCGCTCCGTGCCGATGCGGTGGCCGAGCGCGTAGAGGATCAGGCCGCCGAGGTAGGCGCCGAGGGTCGCCGTGATCACGACCAGCACCAGGTTCATCCGGCCCTGCTGGGCGAGGAAGCCGGCCAGCGGCAGCACGAGCTCGCTCGGGATCGGCGGGAACACCGTCTCGATCAGCGTCAGCAGGCCGACGCCCGCCTCACCGAGCGCGGCGATCACCCGCGCGGCGACGCCGACGAGTCCGGAGAGCTCGTCGATGCTGTCGGAGGAGGAGGCGGTCGCCACGGAGGCGGGGGCGAGGGCGAGGGTCGCGATCGTCATGACTGAGAAGCTACTCAGTCCGCCGAGCGCGCACCTGGGAATCCGGCGGCCCGCTCAGGGGCGGCCGGTGAGCACGACGGTGTCCGATCCCTGCAGCCGCACCTCGACCGAGGCGATCTCGGACAGCGGGAGCCCGGTGGCGAGGCTGGGCTCCATCGTCGTCCCCGGCGCGCTCGTCCACGATCCGACGGCCTCGGTGCCGCCCGAGGTGTCCGTGACGTAGAGGACGTAGCCGGCCGAGCCCGCGTACTGCTCGGCCGTGTCGGCCCAGCTGCAGTCCATGTCGATCCGCGTGCCCCACTGCTGCGGCACGAACCGCACGGAGGCCTCGACGGGGACGCCCGGAGCCGCGGCGAGCGAGACGGTCGAGCCGACGGTCTCGACGGGGGCGAGGGACGGGCCGATCGCGAGCGGCAGGGCGACGGCGGCGGCGGCCGAGACGCCCGCGGCGGCGAGCACCAGGCCCGCGATGCGCAGCCGCGTCCGGCGGCGGACGGAGTCGGTGGCCGCGGCGAGGCGGGTCAGCAGTGCCGCCGGAGCCGGATCGCCGGCCGCCTCCGGCTCCTCGACCAGGCGCATCGCCTCGTCCTGGGGCAGGTGGGCCAGCAGGCCCGGCAGCGGGACGAACTCGGCGAGGGACTCGCGGCAGCCGGGGCAGGCGCGCAGGTGCAGCTCGTACTCGCGGCGGTCGGCGGCGGTCAGGGATCCGAGGAGGTACGCGGCGTCCCAGTCGCGGAAGGGGTCGTCGTGCCGGTCGTCGGAGGAGGGGTCGCGGCTCACAGCTCCGTCACCCCCCGCTCCTGCAGTGCGAGCTTGAGGGCCCGCATCCCGTAGTGCATCCGCGACTTGACGGTGCCCGGGGCGATCCCCAGCAGCGCGGCGATCTCGGTGACCGTGCGGCCGCCGTAGTAGGCGTGCACGATGACGGCGCGGTGGTCGTGGCTCAGTCCGCTGAGCGCGTCCGAGAGCAGCCAGGCGTCGAGCACCTGGTCGGTGCGGTCGGCGGTCGGGCGCTCGGGGACCTCGTCCGTGCCCAGCTCCCGGGCGTAGCGGGCGCTGCGGCGGTCGTCGATGACGAGGTTCCGGGCCACGGTGTAGAGCCAGGAGCGGGCGGCGGCCTCGCCCTGGGCGAGGATCTCGGGGTGCTTCCAGGCGCGCAGCAGCGCCTCCTGCACGACGTCCTCCGCCATCTGGCGGTCGCCGGTCAGGCGCAGCACGAACCGCCAGAGCGCGCTGGCGTGCTCGTCGTGCAGCGCACGCAGCATCTGGGCCTGATCCTCGGACATCTCCACCTCTTCCTGCACCAACGTAACGGGGGCCCGAACGGTTCAGCCGGTTCGCGCGAGCGGCCGCACTCTGGTACTCCGGAGTCGATGACCTTCCCCGATGCCGACGACGCCGCCCGCGTGCGCTCCTTCCTCCGCGACAACCGCTCGCGGATGCTCGACGACGTCCGGCACCTCGTGATGATCGAGAGCCCCAGCGACTCCCTCGAGGCGCTCGGCGAGCTGCACGCCTTCCTGGTGCACTGGGTGGGAGAGCGGCTCGGGCACGACGCCGACGTGCAGCACCGGCGTGCGCAGGACGCGCCGACCGCGACCAGCTGGACCGTCCCGGCGAGCGGCGGCGCGAGACCGCACCGGGGCACGCGTCCGTTCGTGGCGCTGCTCGGCCACTACGACACGGTGTGGCCCCTGGGCACGACCCGCTCCTGGCCCTTCGCCGTCGACGGCGACCGCCTGAGCGGACCGGGCAGCTACGACATGAAGGCCGGGCTGGTGCAGATGGTGTGGCTGGTGGCCGCGCTCCGCCACGCCGGCGTCCCGCATCCGGCCGTCCGCCTGGTGATGAGCGGGGACGAGGAGATCGGCAGCGCCGCCTCCCGCCCGTTCCTGGAGCGGCAGTGTGCGGGCGCCGACGCGGTCCTGGTGTTCGAGGGCGCGATCGGCGACGCGGTCAAGACGGCGCGCAAGGGCATCGGGCGCTTCGTGATCGACGTGGTCGGGGTCGAGGCGCACGCCGGGGTCGAGCCGGAGAAGGGGGCGAGCGCGATCCACGAGCTCGGCTCGCTGATCCCGCGGGTGCTGGCGATCGCGCGGGAGGAGGAGGGCACCTCGGTCAACATCGGAGTGGTCTCCGGCGGCTCGCGGGTCAACGTGACGACGGCCCGCGTGCGCCTGGAGCTGGAGGCGCGGATCCGCGGATCCGCCGAGGCCGCCCGCGTCGAGGCCGAGCTCGACGCGCTCGCCGCCGCCGACCCGCGCATCCGGCTGGAGGTGCGCGGCTCCTGGGAGCGGCCCGTCTTCGAGCGGACCGCCTCCGTCGCCGCGCTCTACCGCAGGGCCGAGCGGGTCGCGAAGCGGATCGACGTCCCCCTCCGCGAGATCGCGGTCGGCGGGGCGAGCGACGGCAACCTCGTCGCCGCGCTGGGCCTGCCGGTCCTCGACGGGCTCGGCGCCCCGGGCGAGGGGGCGCACGCGCGCAGCGAGGCGATCGGCATCGAGGGCATGCTGGAGCGGACGGCGCTCGCCGCGCTGCTGGTCGCCAGCTTCGGCGACGAGCACTGACCGGCTGCAGAGGAAGGACGAGCGGATGACCCTGTACGAATCGCGCCCCGTAGGCGTCGTGATCGAGGCTCCGGCCGCGGAGGTGTACGCCTTCGTCTCCGACCCGGCGAACCTCCCGCGGTGGGCCGCGGGCCTCGCCTCCTCCGCGCTCGAGCAGGTAGACGGACGCTGGTTCGCCGACTCGCCGATGGGCCGGGTCGAGGTGCGCTTCGCCCCGCAGAACCCGTTCGGCGTCGCGGACCACGAGGTCACGCTCCCCGACGGGACGGTGGTGGACAATCCGCTCCGGGTGCTCGTGAACGGGGACGGCGCCGAGGTGGCCTTCACCGTGCGGCGGCGCCCCGGGATGAGCCTCGACGACTGGGACGAGGACTGCGCGCGGGTCGCGGACGACCTCGAATCGCTCCGGCTGCTGTTCGAGCGCGGGGCGCTGTAGGTTCGTCACAGCTCCGGCGCAGGGCCGGCACCCGTGAGAACGAGGACGCGATGACCTCCCCCGATCGTCCGAGCACCCGCCCCGCAAGCGGCATCGAGCTCAACGGCCTCGACACGATCCAGGAGTCGGAGCGGCACGGCCGCCCTCGCGACCTGTTCTGGCCGTGGTTCGCCGCGAACGTGTCCGTGCTCGGGCTGAGCTACGGCTCCTTCCTCCTCGGCTTCGGCCTCTCCTTCGGGCAGGCGACGCTCGTCAGCGTGATCGGGATCGTCGTCTCGTTCCTCTTCTGCGGTCTGGTCGCCGTCGCCGGCAAGCGCGGCTCCGCCCCCACGATGGTGCTCAGCCGGGCGGCCTTCGGGGTCGACGGCAACCGCCTCATCTCGGTGATCTCCTGGCTGCTCACGGTGGGCTGGGAGACGGTGCTGGCCTCCCTCGCGGTGCTCGCGACGGCGACGGTGTTCGAGGAGTTCGGCTGGGACGGGGGCGTGCTCACCAAGGTGGTCGCGCTGATCGTGGTCGCCGCGCTCATCGTGATCGCCGGGATCGCGGGCTTCCGCCTGATCATGCGGCTCCAGCTCGCGATCACCGTCGCGACCGCCGTGCTGACCGTGGTCTACGTCGTGCTCGTCCTCGACCGGATCGACCTCGCCGCCGTCGGCGCCCTGCCCGCGGGCTCGGCCGCCGCGGTCATCGGCGGGCTCGTGTTCATGATGACCGGCTTCGGGCTGGGCTGGGTGAACGCCGCGGCCGACTACTCCCGCTACCTCCCCCGCGGTGCCCGCACGAGCGGAGTGATCGCGTGGACGACGATCGGCGGAGCGGTCGCGCCCGTCGTGCTGGTGGTCGTCGGCCTGCTGCTGGCCGGCTCCTCGCAGGAGCTCTCGGACGCGATCGCCGCGGACCCGATCGGAGCGCTCGCCGGGATCCTGCCGACCTGGTTCCTGCTCCCCTTCATCGTCGTCGCGCTGCTCGGCCTGATCGGCGGGGCCGTGATGGACATCTACTCCTCGGGCCTGGCGCTGCTCAGCACGGGGCTCAAGGTCTCGCGGCCGGTGGCCGCCGGGATCGACGGCGTGCTGATGGTCCTCGGAGCGGTCTACGTCGTGTTCGTCGCGGGCGACTTCCTCGGCCCGTTCCAGGGCTTCCTGATCACCCTCGGCGTGCCGATCGCGGCCTGGCTCGGCGTGTTCCTCGCCGACCTCCTCCTCCGCCGGCGCGACTACGACCAGGAAGCCCTGTACGACTCCCGCGGCCGCTACGGCAGCGTCTCGGCGGTCCCCGTGGCCCTCGTGCTGATCGGCGCCGTCGTCGGCTGGGGCCTGGTGGTCAACTACTCCCCCGGGTTCGAGTGGGAGGGCTACCTCCTCGGCCCGCTCGGCGGCCGCGACGGCGACTGGGCCGGCGCCAACCTCGGCGTCCTCGTGGCGCTCGTGATCGGCTTCGCGGGAACGCTCGCCCTCTCGCGCGGGGCCGTCCGCCGCCAGGAGGCCTCGGCGTGAGCCTGCTCGTCGCGATCGACCTGCAGCACGTCTTCGCCGACGCCGAGTCGCCGTGGGGATCCGGCGGGTTCGAGCGCGCGGCCGACGGGACCCGCCGGCTCCTCCCGGCGTTCGGCGAGCGGGTCGTGACCACCCGCTTCGTCGCCCCGGAGCGGCCCGCCGGCGCGTGGATCCCCTACTACCGCGAGTGGCCGTTCGCGCTCGTCCCCGAGAGCGACCGGCTCTACGAGCTCGTGGCCGGGTTCGAGGGCCACCGCACGATCACCGCGACGACCTTCGGCAAGTGGGGGCCCGAGCTCGAGGCCGAGCTCGACGACTCCCGCGAGCTCGTGCTCACCGGCGTCTCGACCGACTGCTGCGTGCTCTCGACGGCGCTGGCGGCCGCGGACGCCGGAGTGCGGGTCAGGGTCGCCGCGGACGCCTGCGCGGGCGCCTCCGAGGCCGACCATCAGCGCGCGCTCGACGCCATGTCCCTGTACGCGCCGCTGATCGAGATCACGAGCGTGGACGCGGTGCTGGCGGACCTGCGCGACCGGGGCTGAGACCGCGGTCGGGACGCGAGCCGCTTGCGCCGGTCGGCCCCGCGCGTCGCGGGGCGACCCCGTCACCCGGCATGATGTCGGCATGTCCTCCACCGACGAGCGCGTCAGCCCGGCTTCCCGCACCCTGGTCATCGGCGAGGCGCTGATCGACATCGTCGAGCGCGACGGCAGCGCCACGGAGCACGTCGGCGGCTCCCCGGCCAACGTCGCCCTCACGCTCGCCCGACTCGGGCGGCCCGCGACCCTCGTCACCGACATCGCCGACGACGAGCGCGGCCGCCGCATCAGCGCCCACCTCGAGGCCTCCGGCGTGGAGGTCCGGCACGGCGACTCGGAGCGCACCAGCACCGCTCGGGCGGTCCTCGCCGCGGACGGGTCGGCCCGCTACGTCTTCGACCTCTCCTGGAACCCGCCGGCGGCGGACCCGGAGGGCGCCTCCCACGTCCACACCGGTTCCATCGCGATCTTCCTCGAGCCGGGCGGATCCGCCGTGCTCGAGCTCCTCGAGGCACTGCCCGCCGGAGTGACGGCGAGCGTCGACGCGAACATCCGCCCGGCTCTGGTCGGCGCGCACGCCGAGGCGCTCGCGCGCTTCGAGCGGATCGCCGCCGCGTGCGAGGTCGTGAAGCTCAGCGACGAGGACGCGGAGTGGCTCTACCCGACGATGCAGCTCGACGAGGTCCTCAGCCGGCTGCTCTCCCTCGGGTCGCAGCTCGCGGTCGTCACCCGCGGCGCGGAGGGACTGCTGCTGGCCTCGGCCATGACGCGGGTGACCGTGCCCGCCGCCCGGATCGTGGTGGCGGACACGATCGGCGCCGGCGACTCCGCGATGGGCGCGATCCTCGACGAGGCGTTCCGCCAGGGCCTCGGCGCCGCGAACGGGATGCTCCTCGACGGCCCCGCCCTGCACGCGATCGGCCGCCACGCCGCGCACGTCGCCGGCATCACGACCTCCCGCTCCGGCGCGAACCCGCCCACCCGCGACGAGCTCTGAGGACCGGGGGCGGACCTTCTGCAGGACGCCCCTGGTGCTCGCGTCGGGACGCGGAGATACTGGGCGCACCTCGACGGAAAGGTGTGCCGTGCCCACTTCACTGAGCCCCTACATCGGCTTCGACGGCTCCGCGCAGGAGGCGATGGAGTTCTACCGGGACGTCCTCGGCGGCGAGCTCAGCTCCAGCCGCTTCGGCGACTTCGGGATGAGCGCGGATCCGGCCGACCAGGACCGGATCATGCACGCCCAGCTCGTCACGCCGAGCGGGATGATCCTGATGGGCTCCGACTCCCCCTCCTCGAGCCCGGCCGAGAGCGGCGCCCGCATCACGATCGCGCTCTTCGGCGACGACGACGCCGAGCTGAGCGGCTACTGGGACGGCCTGGCCGAGGGCGGCACGGTCGTCGAGCCGCTGGTCGCCTCACCCTGGGGCGACCGCTTCGGGATGCTGGTCGACCGCTACGGCGTCGGCTGGATGGTGAACATCGCCGGTCCGCCGGCCTGAGGCTCCTCCCCAGCACGGGATCGGGGCACGCCTCCCCCGGGTGCGTCCACCCGTCCCGCCGGACGCCGCGGCGGGCGCAGAATGGAGGGGCCGCTCCCGCTCCGGGGGCCGTCCCACCTCTCACGAAGGCTGCAGATGACGATCACGCTCGGGTACAAGGCATCGGCGGAGCAGTTCGGCGCCCGGGAGCTCGTCGAGCTCGCGGTCGGCGCCGAGCGGCACGGCTTCGAGACCGCGGTCGTCTCGGACCACTTCCAGCCGTGGCGGCACACGGGCGGGCACGCGCCGTTCTCCCTCGCCTGGCTCGCCGCGGCCGGTGAGCGCACCTCCACCATCACCCTCGGCACCTCCGTGATGACCCCGCACTACCGCTACAACCCCGCCGTCATCGCCCAGGCGTTCGGCACGCTCGGCGTGCTCTACCCCGAGCGGATCATGCTCGGCGTCGGCACCGGCGAGGCGCTGAACGAGGTCGCCACCGGCTACCAGGGCGCGGGCGAGCAGACCTGGCCCGACTTCAAGGAGCGCTTCGCCCGCCTGCGCGAGGCCGTGCGGCTCATGCGCGCGCTCTGGGCGGGCGACCGCGTCACCTTCGACGGCGAGTACTACTCCACGCACGAGGCGTCGATCTACGACAAGCCCGAGAGCGGCGTGCCGGTCTACATCGCGGCGGGCGGCCCCGTCGTCGCGAAGTACGCCGGCCGCGCGGGCGACGGCTTCATCTGCACGTCGGGCAAGGGCATGGAGCTCTACACCGAGAAGCTGCTCCCCGCCGTCGAGGAGGGCGCCGCGGCGGCCGATCGCGACTCCTCGACCATCGACCGCATGATCGAGATCAAGCTCTCCTACGATCCCGATCCGGCGCTCGCGCTCGAGAACACGCGCTTCTGGGCGCCGCTCTCGCTGTCGCCGGAGCAGAAGCACTCGCTGACCGATCCGGTCGACATGGAGCGCGCCGCCGACGAGCTGCCGATCGAGCAGGTCGCGAAGCGCTGGATCGTCGGCTCCGACCCGGAGGAGACGGTCGCGCAGATCAAGCCTTACGTCGACGCGGGCTTCACCCACCTGGTCTTCCACGCCCCGGGCGACGACCAGCAGCGCTTCTTCGACGCCTTCGAGCGCGACCTCGCGCCGCGGCTGCGCGCGCTCTGACCTCCCGCCTCCTCCACGACCCCCTTCGGAAGGGCCGCTCCCGCATGACCACGGCCACCCTGCTCGCCCGGCTCGACCGCGGCGAGGCGCTGACGCGCGTGACCGCCGAGGAGCTCCTCGGCGCGCGCGGCGACGACCTCGACCTGCTGCTGGAGGCCGCCGGCCGCCTGCGCGACGACGGACTCGCCCGCCGCGGACGGCCCGGCGTCGTCACCTACTCGCGGAAGGTCTTCGTCCCGCTGACCAAGCTCTGCCGCGACCGGTGCCACTACTGCGTCTTCGTGGAGACACCGGGCGGGCTCGCGGCCAAGCGCGAGTCGACCTTCATGGAGCCGGAGGAGATCCTCGAGGTCGCCCGCGCCGGTGCCGCGCTCGGCTGCAAGGAGGCCCTGTTCACGCTCGGCGACCGCCCGGAGGACCGGTGGCCGGTCGCCCGCGCCTGGCTCGCCGAGCACGGCTACGCCTCGACGCTCGAGTACGTGCGCGCGATGGCCGTCCTGGTGATGAGCGAGACGGGCATGGTCACGCACTTGAACCCCGGCGTGATGTCGTGGGCCGAGCTGCAGCGGCTCCGCCCGGTCGCGCCCTCGATGGGCATGATGCTCGAGACGACCGCCGAGCGCCTCTGGTCCGAGAAGGGCGGCGTGCACTACGGCTCCCCGGACAAGGACCCGGCGTTGCGCCTGCGCGTGCTCGAGGACGCGGGCCGCAGCCGCATCCCCTTCACCACCGGCGTGCTGCTGGGCATCGGCGAGAACGCGGCGGAGCGGGCGGACGCCCTCTTCGCGATCCGCGAGTCCCACGAGCGGTGGGGCCACGTGCAGGAGTGCATCGTCCAGAACTTCCGCGCGAAGCCGCGGACGGCCATGCAGAACGAGGTCGACCTCGAGCTGCAGGAGTACGTGGCCAACGTCGCGGTCGCGCGCCTCGTGCTGGGCGCCGAGGCGACGATCCAAGCGCCGCCGAACCTCACCGACGAGCAGGAGCTCGGGCTGCTGCTGCGCGCCGGGGTCGACGACTGGGGCGGTGTCAGCCCGCTCACGGCGGATCACGTGAATCCGGAGCGCCCCTGGCCGAACATCGACGACCTCGCGCGGCTCACCGCGGCGGCCGGCTACCGGCTGCACGAGCGGCTGACCGCCCACCCGCAGTACCTCCGCGACTCGGCCACCTGGATCGATCCGCGCGTCGCTCCCTACGTCGAGGCGCTCGCCGACCGCGGGACCTGGCTCGCCGACGAGGCGGCAGCGGTCCTCCCCCGGCCCTACCGCGACTCGCTCGACGCCCTGCCCCGACCGGTCGCGCCCGCCCTCGGCGCCGTGCTCGCCCGGGCGGAGACGGACCCCGCCGGTCTCGAGGACGCCGACTACCTCGCCCTGCTCGCAGCCGACGGCGACGACCTCGACGCCCTCTCCGCTCTGGCGGACGACCTGCGGCACGACGCCGCCGGCGACGAGGTCTCGGTCGTCGTCAACCGCAACATCGACACCTCCCTCTGGGGAGACGGCGGGCTGACCGTCGAGCGGCTGGAGGAGCTCGCCGACGAGGCGGTCGCGCTCGGCGCCACCGAGCTCTGCCTCCAGGGCGCGATCGGACCGGAGCACCCGGGCGACGATCTGCTGCTGATCGTCCGCACGCTGAAGCAGCGGCAGCCCTCGCTGCACCTGCACGCCTACCGGCCCGGCGAGATCCTCGAGGTCGCACGGCGCACGGGCCGAACCCTGCCCGCGATGCTCGACGCTCTGCGCGAGGCCGGCGTGGACTCCGTCCCGGGGACCGCCGCCCGCATCCTCGACGACGACGTCCGCGCCGTCCTGAGCGAGGGGACGGACCCGACCGTGGCCGAGTGGCGCGAGGCGATCACGGCCGCGCACCGCAGCGGCCTCCGCTCCACCTCGACCATGGTCTACGGACACGTCGAGACCCCCGAGCAGCAGCTCGCGCACCTGCGCACGCTCGCGGCGATCCAGGACGAGACGGGCGGCTTCACCGAGTTCATCGGGATGCCCTTCGTCCCGGCGGAGGCGCCTCCCGCCGTGGTGCGCGCGAGCCGGGGCGGGCCGACCCTCCGCGAGACCCGCGCCGTGCACGCCGTCGCACGGCTCGTCCTCCACGGCCGGATCGCCCACGTGCAGACCGCCTGGACCAAGCTCGGACTGCACGCGGCGCAGGTCCTCCTCCGCGGCGGGGCGGACGACCTCGGCGGCCTGCTGCTCGACGGCGCCCTGCGGCCCGAGGCCGGAGCGGAGGCCTACCGCTCGCTCGACATCGCGACCGTCGCCCGGCTGAGCGGCGAGATCGGCCGCGGCTGGCGCCAGCGCACCACGACGTACGGCGTGGTCGCGCCGGAGAGGGCGCTGCGGGCGGAGCCCGTCGCAGCGGCGGGTCCTCAGCGGATGCGCCTCCCGGTCCGCGGGACCCGCCGGGCGTCATGACCCGCTCCGAGTACCTGCGGCGCCAGGCCGAGCTGGTCCGGGAGGAGCGGATCAAGTCGGACAGCGCCACCGTGCGGCTGCTGACCGCGGGCGCCGAGAGCCCGCGCGCGGTCCTGCTGCTGACCGGCGTCGGCCGGGGCGCGCGAAGCGACACCGGGCTGCTGCTGCCGATGCTGGCGCGGCGCCACCGCGTCGCCGCGCTCGAGCTCGCCGATCTCGGCGACCCCTGGCTCGACGGACCCGCCGCGGTCCGCGCCTCCCTGGACGCGCTCGGCGCCGAGGAGGCCGTCCTGATCGGCCACTCGCTCGGAGCCGCCGTGGCCCTCGCCGCGGGCGATCGGCGGGTGCGCGCCCTCGCCCTCGTGGCCGGGTGGCTGCGCCCGACGGAGCGCCTCCTCCGCACGGCGCGCCTCTGGCCGATGCTCCCGCCCGACGCGCAGGAGGAGGCCGCTCGGCTCCTCGCCGTCCGCTCGGCCACCGCCTCCTCCCCGTGGGGCGCCGACGCCGCACGGATGCTCGCCGCCTCCGCCCGGGCCGACGTCGCTGCGGCCGCCTCGGACTGCCGGGTACCCGCCCTCGTGGTCGGCTGCTCCGCCGATGCCGCCGCCGGCGTCGAGGGCGCCGAGGCTCTGCTCGGCGCGATCGACGACGCCCGCTACGCCGTCCTCGACTCCGGTCACGCGGTGCTCGCCGAGCGGCCCGCCGAGCTCCTCGCCGTCCTCGAGCACTTCCTCGCCGATCCGCACCGCGACCCGGCGGGCAGCGTCCTGGCGAGGACGACGGTCTGATGGACGTCGACGTCGTCGTGATCGGCGCCGGGTTCGCCGGGCTCGGAGCCGCGGTCCGCCTGGAGCGCCGCGGCGGGACCTCGTTCGTCGTGCTGGAGCGCGCCGAGCGGATCGGCGGGACCTGGCGGGACAACGTCTACCCCGGGGTCTCCTGCGACATCCCCTCGCACCTCTACTCCTACTCCTTCGCCCCCGAGGCCGACTGGTCGGCGTTCTACGCCCCCGGGGCCGAGATCCAGGCCTACCTCGAGCGCGTCGTCGAGAAGGAGGGCCTGGCGCCCCGGCTCCGGCTGGGGACCGAGGTGCTCGAGGCGGTCTTCGACGAGGAGGCGCACCGCTGGCGGGTGCGCACCTCCCGGGGCGACTACTCCGCCGCGGTCCTCCTCGTCTGCGCGGGGCGCCTCTCCGAGCCCCGCCTCCCGGCCGTACCGGGCCTGGATTCGTTCGCGGGTCCTGCCTTCCACTCCGCCCGCTGGCGGGACGACGTCGATCTCGACGGGAAGCGCGTCGGCATCGTCGGCTCGGGAGCCTCCGCCGTGCAGATCGTGCCGCACCTCGCCGAGCGCGCCGCCGAGGTGGTGCTCTTCCAGCGCTCGGCCCCGTACGTCGTCCCCCGCCGGAACCGCCCGTACCCGCCGGAGGAGCGCCGAGCCCTCTCCCGCGCGCCCGGGGCCCTCGCGAGGCTCCGCGAGGAGCTGTTCTGGCGCGCCGAGCTCGGCTTCGCCGGCCGCGTCGCCGTGCCCGAGGCCATCGATCGGCTGCGGGCGGAGGCGCTCGGCCACCTCGAGGCGCAGATCATCGATCCCGCGCTCCGCGCCGTGCTGACTCCGGACTACGAGATCGGCTGCAAGCGCGTGCTCCTCTCGGACGACTACTACCCCGCTCTCGCGCAGCCGCACGTCCGCGTCGTCCCGGGTCCGCTCCGGCGCATCGAGGAGGGCGCCGCGCTCGGCGACGACGGCGTCCCGCACAGGGTCGACGTGCTCGTCTTCGCGACCGGCTTCCACTCCACGCGGCCGCCCTTCGCCCGGCGCATCCGCGGCCGCGGCGGCGTCCTCCTCGCCGACCGCTGGGCCGACGGCATGGTCGCCTACGAGTCGACCGCGGTCCACGGGTTCCCGAGCCTCTTCGTCGTCAACGGCCCCAACGCGAGCCTCGGCCACAACTCCGCGGTGCACATGATCGAGACGCAGATCACCTACGTGCTCGCCGCGCTCGACCACCTCGCGGTCTCCGGCGCCGACCGGCTCGAGGTCACCGCCGAGGCCGAGGCCGCCTCCGTCGCCCGCCTCGACGCCCTCAGCGCCGACACCGTCTGGACCAACGGCGGCTGCGAGAGCTGGTACCTGGACGACAACCGGCGACTCACCCTGCTCTGGCCCGACTTCGCCTTCGCCTTCCGCGAGGAGCTCGGCCGGTTCGACCCCTCGGCCTACACGACCTGACCGCGGCTCGCTATCGTGACCGCATGACCGACCGCGTGCTCGCTCCCGAACCGCCCGCCGACGGTGCGAAGCCGAAGGGACCGGCCTCGTACTTCCCGAGCATCGAGAAGACCTACGACCGTCCCGTCCAGGACTGGCTGGACCTCGCCGACGAGCGTCTGCGCTCCGAGCCGCACATGCAGGTCGTCACCTGGCTGAAGACCGAGCACGGCCTGGGCCACGGCCACGCCAACGCGATCGTCGCCTACGTCCGGGCCGCCCGCGCCTGACCGGTCCGCCCGTCGTCCGCACAGGCTAGGCCGGCCGGCCTCCCCGGACCACCCGTCGTCGGCGCCCGCGCCGTCCGGGGATAATCGGGGCATGCGCGAAGACGACGATGTCGATCTGGTGATCGACGCGTGGGCCGGGGCCCTGCCCGACCTCGATTTCGCGCCTCTGGACGTCGTCTCCCGCCTCCGCCGCCTCAGCCCGCGCGTGCAGGAGGTGCGGCGGCAGTCCTTCGCCGTCAGCGATCTCGCCCCGTGGGAGTTCGAGCTCCTCTCGCTGCTGCGGCAGCGCGGAGAGGGCGGGATGACGCCCTCGGCCCTGGCCACGCACCTCGCGCTGTCCAGCGGCAACCTGGCCAGCCGCGTCGACCGCCTCGGGGCTCGCGGGCTCGTGGTCCGCGAGCAGAACGCCGCCGACTCGCGCAGCAAGATCGTCTCGCTCACCCCGCGGGGCACGAAGCGGGTCGACGAGGCGATGCGCAATCTCGTCGCCGCCGAGGGCGAGGTGCTCGCCGACCTGGACACCGCGCAGGTGTCGGTCCTCATCGAGTGCCTGCGGCGGATCAGCGACACCCTCGACCGACTGCAGTGACGCGCTACGCCCGACGAGCCTGAGAGGTCAAGCCCGTTCGGAGAGACGGGCACCGGACGTAGCGTGAAGCGTGCACGGTCGAGGCGTCAGCCACCCGTGCGGATGATCGCGAAAGCGGAGAGCACCATGACACAGATTTCCTCTATCCAACCCGCGCGATGGAGCCGGAACGGAGTCAGGATCGTCGTCGTTCCCGGGGCGGAGCTGCCCCGGTTCCGACTCGAGATCGACGCCCGACTGACCACCGCGCCCTCCCTCGTCCCCACCGGACCCTTCTCGACCGTCGAGGAGGCCGAGCGGGCCGCCGAGGTCGCCGCCGGCCTGCTGGGGGCGAAGATCCCGGCCTGAGCGCACACCCGTCGAGACGGCCGGATCAGCCCGCGAGCTCCGCGAGCGATCCGGTCGGGACCGCGATCCACCCCTCGGCCTCCGCCGCCTCCTGCAGTTCGGGAGGCACCGGCATGGTCGCGCCCAGGGCGTGGGCGCGGGCGTTGAGAGCGGCGACGACGGCGTCGAACGCGTCGTCGGAGCGGCTCATCAGCGCGAGCGCGGGCGCCGGCACATCGAGCCAGGGTGCGGCCCGTCGCAGCGACTCCGCGGCGAGCGCCACGGCCTCCGGTCGCGTCTTGTACCCCGTGGTGTCCACTCCCCAGAGCCGCAGCGCGGCCGCCGGGTACGCCTCGACGAGCCGTCCGCGCCCGGAGCGGTCGACGTCCTCCCCGCTCGCGGCGAAGGCGTCGAGCAGCTCCGCGCAGCGCATCGCGGTCATCCCGAGCCGGTCGGTCGAGACGCTGAGCGGCCAGCGGCCGGTGACCTCGCGCGCCACCCGGTCCGTCTCGCGGTACGCGAGGCGGCGGCGCCAGTCGCGTCCCGCGAGCGTCCGCGGCGAGACCTCCCGTCGCGTGTGCGCGGAGACGAACGCCGCGAACTCCACCGGCCAGCCGAACGCGCAGTCGATCCCGATGACCGCCGCGTCCCGTGACGCATCGACGATCGTCGCGTCCTCGGCGCCGAGTACGAGCGAGCGGACGACGGCCTGGCCGCCGGAGAACTCGAGGGCGGCGAGAGCGGTGCGCACCGGCTCCGCAGCGAGGTCGACACCGATCGTGAGCACGGGGACAGGGTAGGCGCTCCGGCGCTACGCTCGAGCGATGACGCCGCCCGCTCCCTCCTCCCGGGCGGAGTCGGCCCGCGTGACGGTCGCGCTCCTCCGCCTCCTCGTGGCCGCCGCCGTTCTGGTGGCCGTGATCGCGACGGCCGTCGACACCGCCTCTCGGACGCCGCTGAACCCGTTCAACTTCTTCGGCTTCTTCACCATCCAGAGCAACATCGTGCTGGCCGTCGTGCTCGGAGCCACCGCCGTGCTCGCGCTCCGCCGCCGTCCCGCGCCCAGCGGGCTCCTACTGGTGCGGGGTGCCTTCACCGGGTACATCATCGTCGTCGGCCTCGTGTACAACACCCTCCTCACCGATGTGGCGGGCGGAGTGGCGCTGCCGTGGGCCAACACCGTCATGCACGTGCTGTTCCCCGTCTACGGACTGCTCGACTGGCTGCTGCTCGCGGATCGCCCTCCGCTGCCGTGGCGCAGGCTCTGGCTGGTCGTGGTCTACCCGATCGTCTGGCTCGTCGTGGTGCTGATCCGCGGAGCGACGGACGGCTGGGTGCCCTATCCGTTCCTGGATCCCGCGACCGGGTACGGGCAGGTGTCGGTGTTCGTCGTCGGGATCGCGGTCGCGTTCCTCGCGTCGGGGGCGCTGGTCTGGGCGATGAGCCGGCTGCGGATCGTGCCGGTGGCAGGCGGCTGAGAGGACGCTCGCCTTCCAGACGGTTCCGCCCGCCGGACGACCGGATCCGCTGCCGTCGCGCACATCCGGCCCGTTCTGGGGTCACCCGTTCGGGGTCATCCGGGGCGCCGCTCCCCTAGCGTCAGCACCGACGGCTCCCCCACCGTCCTCCCCCTCGAGAACGGTCCCCCATGAGCCTCTCCCTCTCCCGCCCGCCGACCCCGAGCCGCCGCGTCCGCGCCCTCGCCGTCGGAGCCGCGCTCGCCCTCGCCGCCGCGCTGCTCCCGGCGCAGGCCGCCGCCGCCGCCACTCCCGCCACCCTCTCGGTGCTGAGCCTCGGCGACTCCATCACCCAGGCCTACGGGACCTGCGGCTCCTTCGCGGACTGCCCCCGCAACAACTGGTCCACCGGCACCAGCTCCTCCGTGAACTCCTTCGCCTCCCGCTTGCGGACCGCGCTCCCCGGCACCACCGTCACGACCGCGAACTTCGCCACCACCGGCGACGTCGTCGCGCAGGTCCCCTCGCGGATCGACGCCGCGGTCGCCGCCGGCGTGCGGCCGGACGTCGTCACCCTGCTCATCGGCGGCAACGACCTCTGCTCGCCCGACAACCGCGTCGCCTCCGACGGCTACACGATGACCCCGGCGAGCACGTTCCGCACCGGAGCCTCCGCCGCGATCACGAAGATCCGCACCACGTGGCCCTCCGCCCGCATCGTCCTCTCGTCGATGCCGAACGTGGCCTCCGAGTGGTCGGTCGTCAAGACCGGAGTCGGCGCGCTCGTCTGGGCGGGCGGCGACCTCTGCCGGACCACGCGCGGCGTCAGCTCCACCGGCCGCAGGCTCAGCAGCACCGCCGCGGCCGCCTCCGCCGCTGCCGCGAAGACGCGGACGACGCAGTACAACACCGCACTGCAGACGGCGTGCAGCGCCGCCGGTCAGCTCTGCGACTGGGACGGAGGAGCGCTCACCGCGACCCCCGTCACCAAGGGCCTGATCGGGACCACCGACTACTTCCACCCGAGCGTCGCGGGCCAGGCGAAGATCGCCTCGATCCAGTGGACGGCGTCGAACTTCTCGAAGTAGCGGCCTCCGGAGCGGCCGCTCACGCGTCGAGCGGCCGCTCCCCCTCGCGGCGGCGACGCTGCTCCTCCGCGAGCCGCGCGTAGTGCGCCTCCTCGCGCTCGAGGTCGGCGAGCTGCTCCTCGGTGCTCTTCGGAGCGGGCCGCACCACCACCGTCGGCGGCGCCTGCTTCCGGCGGCGGGGCACTCGGCCGCCCGGCACGAAGGATCCGCCGTCGCCACGCTTCCAGTCGTGCCCGAGCAGGAACCACAGCGAGACGCCGATGAGCGGGAGGAAGAAGATCAGCAGGATCCACACGATCTTGGGCAGGTTCTTGATGACGTTGTCCGGCTGCCGTACGACGTCGACCAGCGCGAGCACTGTCAGGACGATGATCACCAGCGAGAAGACGAACCCCATGCAGTCGAGGGTACGACGCCGAGGGTTCCCCGTCGCCGCTGTGCCGGCCGACGTCCGTGGCGCCTGCGGTCGAGGAGCGGCTCCGACGCATCCGCCCCGTGCCTCCGCGCTGTTCGGCGCCGATCCCGGGCACACGCCTGCTCCCCACGAACGCGTGCCACCATCGGACGATGACCGAGACGCCGCCCGCCCCCGCCTCGACGCCGGCGAGGAAGCGCCTGACCGCCGCGCGTCTCGCCCTGCTCGCCGGCCTCGTCCTCGCCGTCGCCGGACTCGCGGCCCTCGCGCTCGTGCCGCTGCAGTACGCGAACATCGACCGTCAGGGCTTCGACGACGTCTGCAGCGTCAGCCTGGGCGGCGTCCCGCCCGAGGCCGGCGAGCTGGTCCGCGGCTTCTGGTCGTGGTGGCCGCTGGGCGCGGCCTGCGAATGGACGCTGCTCGACGGCACGACGGTGGTCGACCTCCCCGACTGGTCGACGACCGCCGTCGCGATCGTGGGGGCCGTGCTGCTCGTCGTCGGCGCGGCACTCGCGATCGCGTCGCCGCTCCTCCGCAGGCGCGCTCCGGTCCCGTCCGTCTAGCGGTCGAAGAGGTTCCCGAGGTCGCCGAGCCCCGGCAGCTGGAAGTCGGAGCCGAACTCCGACACCTGGTCCCCCAGCCCGGACACGTGCTCACCCGCACCGGAGACGAACTCTCCCGCGCCGCCCGTGATGTCGCCGAAGTCGCCCAGATCGCCGAACCCGCCGGCGAGGTTCTCGAAGTCCACGCCGAGGCCGGACGCCTGCGCGAGCAGCGGACCGGCGACGCTGCTGATCACGGCGCCGCCCGCGACCGCCGCGAGCAGTCCGCCCGCCGCGCCGAGCCCGATGCCCGCCGCCGCTCCGACGCCAGCACCCGCGAGGGCGCCGCGGGTCCCCGGCTTCGAGAACATCTTCTTGAGGAACCCCGGATCGTTCGCCTCGCCGCGCGTCGCCGCGCGCGCCAGGTCGTCCGGTGCGGAGGACCGAGGCTGCTCGTTCGCGGGCAGCTCGTCGCGGAGCCGCGCCTCGACCTGGGTGCGCTGCGTCGTCGTCAGCTTCGCGAACGCGTCCCGGTGCACCTGCTCGAGCTGCTCGGGGTCGGCGGTGCGGAGGAGGTAGTCGTAGCGCGCGATCGCTGCGCGGTCCTCCTTGGTGACGACCGGCTGCTGCCCGGGCCGGGCGTCCTGGGGTCGCGCGGAGGGTCGCTGCGGCGAGCCGTACTGCTGAGGCGGCTGGACCTGCCCGCTCCGCGAGTCGCCCGTCACCTTGTCGGCGGCGGTGCGCACGAGATCGCGCCAATCGGTCGTCCCGCTCGAGGACGACCCCGGGCCGCTCTTCGAATCGAGCGCCTTCGACGCCATGCCGAGAACGCGCTTGAACATGCTCACAGAGAACCTTCCGTCGAGTACCAGCCTCGATCATGGCGGCGCCGCCTGAGCGAAGGCCCGCGAGACGCCCTCAGAAGGCCGTGAGCGCTCGGAGCCTTGGGCGTCGCTCCGAGAGCGCATCCGTGCTCTCCGCCTGATCGAGGAGCTCGCGCTCGTACCGCGGGCGGAGGACGGCCTACCACATCCCGCCGAGGAAGGGGGTCTCGGATTCCGCCGGCCACCGCTTGCGGACGGCCGCCATGCGACCGGCTGACGCGAGCAGCGCACTGAATCCCGCGAGCCGGCTGTTCGCGAACGCGTCCCGGTGGACGGCGAGGCTCCGGACGAGGACGGCCGAGAACCCGCGACGGAGCTCCTCGGTCGTGCGTCCCTTCCGCCGAGGAGTTCCGACCCGGGCAGGACCATCGAGGACCCGAACTGTCGTCGCCTCGACGAGCAGAGCTCGGAGTGCTGGGCGGGGGGGGGCAGACCCTGGCGTCAGACGGAGCGACGGCGGCGGTCGTCCGATGGACTGATCCCGATTGCGGATCCTGGTGCCCCTGGAGGGACTCGAACCCCCAACCTGCTCCTTAGGACGGAGTCGCTCTTCCATTGAGCTACAGAGGCTGGCCGAGCCAGTGTACCCGCCGTGCCCCGGCGCCCGCGAAGCGCCGACCGGCCCCCATCACAGCGCCCGCGAAGCGCGCCTCGGCCCTCCCCGCGCCGACCGAGCGGCACCCGCCTCTTGACACAGCCTCGCCGAGGCTCCATGGTTAGTTACAACACCAACTAACCACCCAACCCAGCACCGAAGGAGCCCGCGTGGACGACTCCCGCCCGCTCTTCCTGCAGATCGCCGAGCAGATCGAGAACGACATCATCGACGGCGCGCTGCCGGAGGAGTCGCAGGTCCCGTCGACCAACGAGTTCGCCGCCTTCCACCGCATCAACCCGGCCACCGCCGGCAAGGGCGTGAACCTGCTCGTCGACGACGGGGTGCTCTACAAGAAGAGGGGGATCGGCATGTTCGTCGCCGAGGGGGCGCGCGACCGCCTGGTCGAGAAGCGCCGCACGCAGTTCCGCGACCAGTTCGTCGCTCCGCTGCTCGCCGAAGCCGCCAAGCTCGGCCTCAGCACCGAGCAGCTCGCCGACATGATCACAGAAGGGGGATCGCGATGAGCGCGGTCATCGAGGTCCACGACCTCACCAAGCACTACGGACGCATGCGCGCCGTCGACGGCATCGGCTTCGCGCTGGAGGAGAACCGCATCCACGGCCTCCTCGGCCGCAACGGCGCGGGCAAGACGACGCTGATGTCGCTGCTCACCGGCCAGGAGTTCGCCAGCTCGGGCGAGATCCGCGTCTTCGGGCAGTCGCCGGTGGAGAACGCCGCCGTCCTCTCCCGCACCTGCTTCATCAAGGAGAGCCAGAAGTACCCGGACGACTTCAAGGTGAAGCACGTCCTGCGCAGCGCCCCCTGGTTCTTCGACGGCTGGGACGAGGCGTTCGCCCGCGAGCTCGTCGAGGACTTCCGCCTCCCGGTCGACCGCAAGATCAAGAAGCTCTCCCGCGGACAGCTCTCGGCGATCGGAGTGATCGTCGGTCTCGCCTCCCGCGCCCCGCTCACGTTCTTCGACGAGCCGTACCTGGGGCTGGACGCCGTCGCCCGGCAGCTGTTCTACGACCGCCTCCTCCAGGACTTCGCCGAGCACCCGCGCACGGTCGTCCTCTCCACCCACCTCATCGACGAGGTCAGCAGCCTGCTCGAGCACGTCCTCGTCATCGATCAGGGCCGCCTCGTCGTCGACAGTGACGCGGAGGAGCTGCGGGGTGCTGCGGCAACGGTCGTCGGACCCCGGCAGGCCGTCGAGTCGTTCACCGCCGGCCGCGAGGTCATCGCCCGCTCCGCTCTCGGCAGCCGCGCCTCGGCCACGCTCCCCCGGCTCGACGACGCCGGCCGCGCCTCCGCCGCCCGCCACGGGCTCGAGCTCGAGTCCGTCCCCCTCCAGCAGCTCGTCGTCCAGCTCACCACCGGGAAGGCCTCGGAATGACCGCCCTCACCGGCGCCCCCGCGCGCCACGACACCGCCGCCGGCCGCCTCGGCAGCATCGTCCGCCTGCACTTCGCGAACCCCGCCACCATCCTCTACACGCCGCTGATCATCACGGCCGTCATCCTGGCGGGCAACCTGGTCGTCTGGTGGCTGATCCTCCGCGGGCTCGACTCCGGCGAGCGCCTCGAGGCCCAGGAGGGGATGACCTACTCCGGTGCGTCCTTCTTCCTCTTCGTCTACATGATGGTCGTGGCCGTCCAGTCGGTGAACGTCACCTTCGGCCTCGCCCTCGGCTACGGCGCCACCCGCCGCGACTTCTCCCTCGGCACGGCCCTCACCTTCGTCGCCCTCTCGGTCTTCTACACCGGCGTCTTCGTGGTCCTCGGGATCGTGGAGCGGGCGACCGACGGCTGGGGCTTCGGCGGCAGCTTCTTCCGCTCGATCTACTTCGGCGGGGACTCCGTGGGCGAGCAGGCCGTCGCGGTGCTCTGCGCCCTGCTCTTCTTCTTCTTCATCGGAGCGGCGACGGCGGCGGTCTACGTGCGCTGGCGCCAGCGCGGGATGCTGCTCTTCTTCGGGATCCTCGGCGCCCTCCTGCTGGCCGTGATCACCCTCCTCACGCTCACCGAGAACTGGCCCGCCGTCGGCTCCTTCTTCGGCAGCGTCGGATACGCGGGCGGCTACGCCCTCTCGCTCATCCCGACCGCGATCGCCGGAGTCGCGGGCTGGGCGATCCTCCGCCGCGCCACCCCGCGCAGCAGCTGACACCACCGCCCCCGATCCGAGAGGACCGACCATGACCGCCCCCGCCCGCCGCTCCGCCTCCTCGCGGAGGATCCTCTCCGTTCTGAGGCTCCACCTCGCCCACCCCGGGACGGTCCTCGGCTGGCCGCTGCTCGTCCTGCTCGCCGTCCTCGCCGGCAACCTCGTGATCTGGTGGCTCGTCCTCCGCGGGATCGGGGCCGAGCGGGGCGGCGGTGACTCCGGCATCCTCCTCGTGGGGCCGGGGATGCTGATCGTCGTCTTCCTCTTCATCGGCTCCATCCAGGCCACGACCGCCACCTTCGGGCTTGCGCTGAGCTACGGAGCGACCCGGCGCGACCACGTCCTCGGCAGCGCCCTCGCCTTCGCGGCACTGTCCGTGCTCTGGTCCGCGATCGTCGTGGTCCTCGGGGCGATCGAGGAGGCCACCGGGGGCTGGTGGCTGGGCGGCGCTCTCTTCCTCGCCTCCCCCCTCGACGGTCCGTGGCTCGAGCGCTTCGTCGTCCTGCTCTGCTCGCTCCTCGCCGCCTTCGCCCTCGGCGGAGCAGCGGGCGCGGTCTTCCTCCGCTGGCGGGAGCGCGGAGTGACGGCCTTCCTCCTCGCCCTCGGAGCGGCGGCACTCGCGGTGGTCGTCGTCGTCGCTTTCGCCGGCGGCCGGCCGGTCGTGGTGGACGTCCTCGAGAGCGCGGGGACCGCCGGAGCCGCAGCTCTGCTCCTCGTCCCCGCCGCGCTCCTGACGGTGGTGGGCTCGCTGGTCCTCCGCCGGGCGACGCCGCGCGGCTGACCCCCTCCGGAGCCGGGCCTGCAAGGCCCTTCCGCCCCGGGCGTCCGGATGCCAGCGTGGGCACATGGCCGACTCCCCCGCTCCGTCTCTCCTGCCCGTCCCCGAGCACAGCTGGATCGCGCGACCCGCCGACGCCGAGCTGACCCAGGACACTCTCGACACGGTCGACGCCTGGTGGCGCGCCGCGAACTACCTCGCGGTCGGGCAGATCTACCTGCTCGCGAACCCGCTCCTGAAGACCCCGTTGAGCCGGGAGGACATCAAGCCCCGCCTGCTCGGCCACTGGGGCACCACCCCCGGCCTCAACCTGATCTACGCGCACCTGAACCGCGCGATCCGCGAGCGCCGCCAGCCGACCCTCTACATCACCGGTCCCGGCCACGGCGGACCGGGCATGGTCGCCAACGCCTATCTCGACGGCACCTACAGCGAGATCTACTCCCACATCGACGAGTCGGAGGAGGGGCTGCGCCGCCTCTTCCGCCAGTTCAGCTTCCCCGGGGGCATCCCCAGCCACGCCGCCCCCGAGACTCCGGGCAGCATCCACGAGGGCGGAGAGCTCGGCTACGCGCTGAGCCACGCGTACGGAGCGGCCTTCGACAACCCGGACCTCCTGGTCGCGGCGGTCGTCGGCGACGGCGAGGCCGAGACCGGCCCGCTCGCCACCAGCTGGCACTCCAACAAGTTCGTGAACCCGCTCACCGACGGGGTCGTCCTGCCGATCCTGCACCTCAACGGCTGGAAGATCGCGAACCCGACCGTCCTCGCCCGCATCCCGCAGGAGGAGCTCGACAGCCTCCTCCGCGGGTACGGCCACGAGCCGTTCCTCGTCGAGGGCGGCTTCGACGGCGAGGACCCGATGCGCGTGCACGAGCGGTTCGCCGACGTCCTGGACACGGTGCTCGACCGCATCGCGGCGATCAAGGAGCGCGCCGCCGCCGGCGACCTCTCACGCCCGGCCTGGCCGATGATCGTGCTGAAGACGCCGAAGGGCTGGACCTGCCCGACCGAGATCGACGGCGTCCAGGTGGAGGGCACCTACCGCTCGCACCAGGTTCCGCTGCCCAACGCCCGCGACACCGAGGCGCACACCCGCCTCCTCGAGGACTGGCTCCGCTCTTACCGGCCCGAGGAGCTCTTCACCGAGGAGGGCGGCGTGGTCGACCGCGTCCGCTCGCTGGCCCCCGAGGGCGAGCTGCGGATGAGCGCGACCCCGCACGCGAACGGCGGGCTGCTGCGGCAGACCCTCGACCTGCCCGACTTCCGCCGCTACGAGGTCGTCGTGGAGCAGCCGGGTGGCACCGTCGCGGAGGCGACGAAGGTGCTCGGCGAGTGGCTCGCCGACGTCATCCGCGCCAACCCGACCAACTTCCGCCTCTTCGGGCCGGACGAGGTCGCGAGCAACCGGCTGCAGTCCGTCTACGCCGCCACCGACAAGCAGTGGGACGCCGAGCTCAGCCCCCTCGACGACCACCTGGCCCGCGCCGGGCGGGTCATGGAGGTGCTCTCGGAGCACCAGTGCCAGGGCTGGCTGGAGGGCTACCTGCTCACCGGCCGCCACGGGCTCTTCACCTGCTACGAGGCGTTCATCCACATCATCGACTCGATGTTCAACCAGCACGCGAAGTGGCTGGACGGCACCCGCGACATCGAGTGGCGCCGCCCGATCGCGAGCCTCAACTACCTGCTCTCGAGCCACGTCTGGCGCCAGGACCACAACGGCTTCAGCCACCAGGACCCCGGCTTCATCGACCACGTCGTCAACAAGAAGCCCGAGGTCGTGCGCGTCTACCTGCCCTTCGACGCGAACACGCTCCTCTCGACCTACGACCACTGCCTCCGGAGCGTCGACTACGTCAACGTGGTCGTCGCCGGGAAGCAGCCCTCGCCCCAGTGGCTCACGATGGCGGAGGCGGTCGCCCACTGCACGCGCGGACTCGGCATCCTGGAGTGGGCGAGCAGCGAGCGGCAGGGCGAGTCCCCGGACGTCGTGCTCGCCTGCGCGGGCGACGTGCCGACCCTCGAGACCCTCGCGGCGGTGAGCATCCTCCGCGAGACGCTGCCGGACCTCGCGATCCGCACGGTCAATGTGGTCGATCTGATGCGCCTGATGTCGGAGTCGGAGCACCCGCACGGCCTCTCCGACCGCGAGTTCGACGCCATCTTCACTCCCGACCGCCCGATCGTGTTCGCCTACCACGGCTATCCGTGGCTCATCCACCGCCTGACCTACAAGCGGACCGGCCACGGCAACCTGCACGTGCGCGGGTACAAGGAGAACGGCACCACCACCACTCCCTTCGACATGGTGATGCTCAACGACCTCGACCGCTACTCGCTGGTGATCGACGTCATCGACCGGACCCCCGGCCTCGGCGCCCGCGCCGCCGGTCTCCGCCAGGAGATGCAGGACGCCCGCATCCGCGCCCGCGCCTACACCCGCGAGCACGGCGAGGACATCCCCGAGGTCGCGAACTGGACCTGGGCCGGCGAGCGCTCCGGCAACGCCAGCGCCAACACCGGCAACGACAACGAGTAACGCTGGGCCGCACCCCACGCCCCTCTCCTGACGGGTCGCGGTCGTGTCGCTGGCAAGGCGGAGGAGGAAGCGATACCGGCGGTATCGCGCCCGACGACAACGCCGCCAGCGACGCGACCGCGGCCCGTCAGGCGGCGGGAGCCAGGTAGTCGTCCCAGTCGGGCTGCGTCCGCTCCGCGCCGCGCACGAGCCAGGAGCCGGCGCGCGGCATCCGGGGGACGGTGCGCAGACGCCATCCCATCTCGTGCGGGGTGCGGTCGCTCTTGACGTTGTTGCAGCGCTGGCAGCAGGCGACGAGGTTCTCCCACGTGTCCCGGCCCCCGCGCGACTTGGGCTGGATGTGGTCGATCGTCGCCGCGTGCTGACCGCAGTAGCCGCAGCGGTGGTTGTCCCGGCGGAGCACGCCCCGGCGCGACACCGGCACGCTCCGGCCGCTCGGGATGCGCACGTACCGGGTCAGCACGATCACCGAGGGCCGCACGTGGTCGCCGTGCGCGCTGTGCACCGGATTGCCCTCGTCCGCGGCGATCACGGTCGCCTTCTCCGTCATCAGCAGGACCAGGGCCCGCTTGAACGACACCACCGCGAGCGGCTCGTAGCCGGCGTTGAGAACCAGAGTGCGCATCAGTGACCTCCGTGCTGTCGCACGCCGTCGCGCGAAGGCGCCGCGACCACGAGCAAGGGCGCCGTCGTGATGACGGCGCCCTGCGAGGCCGCGGCGGAGTGCCGCGCGATGACGTGGAGTCGTATCCGCGTGTCGGAGGAGTGCACCGCCGCGGTGAGGACCCGCGCGCGCATCGAATCGGCCGGCCGCACGCGCGAGCGCAGCCCCACGCTGTGGCGCCCGCTCCGCTCGGCCATCCCGGCACTCCGTCCCTCGACGAATCGGTCCGCTCGCCACGCGAGCGGACTGGGGTTCAGGTTAACCCTTCACGCCCGGAACACCAGGGGTCGGTCCGGATTCGTCACGCGGCGTTCACACGGCGGGACGACGAGAGCCCGCCCCCTCCAGGAGGGGACGGGCTCTCGAGCGGACAGACCGGGTCAGCCGTTGATGCGCACGATCCGGTAGTCGGAGGTCCACAGCGGCTGCACGCGGACGCTCGCGCCCTCGTAGGGTGCGTGCAGGATGTTGCCGTTGCCGGCGTAGAAGCCGTCGTGGCCGTCCATGATGACGAGGTCGCCGGGCTGCGCGTCGGCGAGCGAGACGGGGGTGCCCATGGCGCCCTGGCCCGCGGCCGAGTGGGGCATCGAGATGCCGTACTGGGCGAAGACGTACATCACGAAGCCGGAGCAGTCGAAGCCGCTCGGGTCGGCTCCACCGAAGACGTAGGGCACGCCCTGGTACTGCATCGCCGTGTTGAACACCGCCGAGAGGCTGTAGCTGGTGGTCGGGGCGGCGGCCGCGATCTCGCTGGCCGAGGCGCCGGAGTAGGAGTTGAACTCCTCGGCGGTCTCGGCGCGCGCCTCGGCGACGTCGCTCGTGTCGACAACGGGCTCGGCGACCACGACGGGCTCGGGCTCCGGTGCGGGCGGCGGGGGCGCCGCCTCGGCCGAGAAGCCGTCTCGGGCGATCGCGGCCTGCACCACTCCGCCGTCGACGGCGACGGTCTGCGCGGAGCCCTGGCGGAGGAGGTCGGCTCGCGATGCCGCGAACAGGCCGTCGTCCTGGCTGCCCGGAGTGAAGGCGTAGGCGGGGAGCGCCATGGTCGCGACCAGCGCGCCGGCGAAGCCGACCATCGCGACCTTGCCGACGACACGGCCCCGGCGCTTGCGCGGGGTCCCGGCCGGCGACGGCACGAAGTCGGTGATGTCCGCACGGCGGGCAGGAGCTGCGGGAACGGCGCGACGGGAGACGGGTGCGTCCCCGTGGATCCGGGCGCGGATGACCGGGGGCCGGTTCTCGAAGGTCGCGTCGCCGGAGCGGTCGGGGTGGTTGGAGCGGAACCGGTCGGGTGAGCCGGCGTCCTCGTTCGGGGTGAGGGGGTTCTGGGGCAAGGGGGAGATCCTCCGACGTCCCCTCAGCCCAGGCAGCTGTCCCGTCTCATGCACGAAGCATCGGTGTGCACAGGATCCGAGACGGGTGTGGGGGCGTCGGATCCCGCGCCCTGGGACCGAGGCTCGGCCGCAGGGCTCCACAGAGCGTAAGCGACCGTTACCGATTTGTCACCTTCTCGGCGGGAAGAGACCGCTCTCCCGTTCGCCTCCGGTCACCGGATGCGGTAAGGGCCCGTACGGGCCGCTCCCAGGGCGACGCGGGTCAGACGACGAGGAAGATGTGCGCCGCGACCTCGTTCGGCAGCTCGATGCCCGCCTCGGCGCCGTCGATGCGAGCGAGCACGTAGCCGTTGAGGGCCGAGAACTCGCCCTCGGCACCGGGGACGACCCCGGCCTGCTTGAGCTGGAGGAGGAGCTCCGGATCGACCTGCGCCGGCTCGCCGAGGCGCCGGACGACGCCGCGGCGGGGCTCGCTCGACCCCGCGACGAAGCGCGGCAGGCTGATGACGCCGTCGGCGAAGCGGGAGGCGGGGGTGTCGCCGAGCTCGTCCAGGCCCGGGATCGGATTGCCGTAGGGCGACTCCGTCGGGTGGTCGAGCATCTCGAGGAGACGGCGCTCGACCTGCTCGCTCATCACGTGCTCCCAGCGGCAGGCCTCCTCGTGCACGAACTCCCAGTCGAGCTTGATGACGTCGTGGAGGAGCCGCTCGGCGAGGCGGTGCTTGCGCATGACGTGGATCGCCTTGCGGCGGCCGTCGGAGGTGAGCTCGAGGTGGCGGTCGCCCGAGACGACGACGAGGCCGTCGCGCTCCATGCGACCGACGGTCTGCGACACGGTCGGCCCGGAGTGGCTGAGCCGCTCCGAGATGCGCGCGCGCAGCGGGATGATGTTCTCCTCCTCGAGCTCGAGGATGGTGCGCAGGTACATCTCGGTGGTGTCGATCAGATCCGTCATCTCAGCCTTCCCGTCTCGGCGCGGTCCACCCTAGTGGTCGCCACGACGCAGCATCGGCGCTGCGGCGCGACGCAGGCCTCCGTCGCTCGGAGGAGGGGTGCGGGCCGGGAACCCTAGTATTAACGCATGCCGGACCTCACCATTCCTCGCGAGCTGCTCCCCCACGACGGACGGTTCGGCTGCGGCCCGTCCAAGGTGCGGCACGACCAGCTCGCCCACCTCGCGACGCAGGGCGCGCACCTCCTCGGGACCTCGCACCGCCAGGCGCCCGTCAAGGACCTCGTCGGGCGCGTGCGCGAGCACCTCGCCTCGCTGTTCCGCATTCCCGAGGGATACGAGGTCCTGCTGGGCAACGGCGGCTCGACCGCCTTCTGGGACGCCGCGGCCTTCTCCCTCATCGAGCGCCGCGCCGAGAACCTCACGTTCGGCGAGTTCGGCCAGAAGTTCGCGGCCGCCGCCTCCGCGCCGTTCCTCGAGCCGGCCCACGTCGTCTCCGTCCCCGCGGGGTCCCGGAGCGAGGTCGAGATCGTCGAGGGGATCGACGTGTACGCGTGGCCCCACAACGAGACGAGCACCGGAGTGATGGCCCCGGTCCGCCGGGTCCGCGGCGACGAGGGCGCGCTCACCGTCATCGACGCCACCAGCGCGGCGGGCGGCATCGACGTCGACATCGCCGAGGCCGACGTCTACTACTTCGCCCCGCAGAAGAACTTCGCCTCCGACGGCGGACTCTGGTTCGGCCTCTTCTCCCCCGCCGCGATCGAGCGGATCGAGCGCATCGCGGCGAGCGGCCGCTACATCCCCGAGTTCCTGAGCCTCAAGAACGCCGTCGACAACTCGCGCCTGAACCAGACGCTGAACACTCCGGCGCTCTCGACCCTCCTGCTGATGGAGTCGCAGCTCGAGTGGATGAACGCCTCGGGCGGCCTGGCCTGGGCGTCGGCGCGCACGGCCGAGTCCTCCTCCGCGATCTACGACTGGGCCGAGGCCTCGAGCCTCGCCGCCCCGTTCGTCGAGGTGCCCGAGCACCGCTCCCAGGTCGTCGCGACCGTCGACTTCGACGCCTCCGTCGATGCCGCTCTCGTCGCGAGGATCCTCCGCGCGAACGGGATCGTCGACACGGAGCCGTACCGCAAGCTCGGCCGCAACCAGCTGCGCGTGGCGACGTTCGTCGCGATCGAGCCGGACGACGTCCGCTCGCTGCTCGGCTGCATCGACCACGTCCTCGAGCGCCTGGCGGTCTGAGGCACGCCATGCGGCTGTGGCTGCGCGAGGAGGAGCGGCGGCCCGCGCCGCCGCCCTACGCGAGCGACGACGCGACGGCTCTGCTGGTCGGGTGCGTCGTCTGGGCGGTCGCGCTCGTGGCCGTGCTCGTGGCGACGGCCGTCGGAGCCGTCATCGAGCCGGTCGCCCTGTCGACCGTCGTGATCGGACTGGTCCTCGGCACGATCGGGCTGTTCTACAGCCGCAACCGCCGCTAGACCGCGTCGGTCTCCATCCGGAGTCCGGTGCCGTCGGCCTCGGGCTCGAGACGGACGCGCAGGCCGGTGAACTCGCCGAGGCGCTCGACGTGGGTGCCGCCGCACGCGATCGCGGCGTCCCCCGAGGGGAGGGTGCAGCGCCATGTCCGCCGCGTGCTGAGGAGGTCGTCGTCGCGCTCGATGCGCACCTCCGCGTCCGAGGCGATCCACTCGGCGAGGAGGGCGTTCACCCGCTCCTGCACCTCGACGATCTCCGCCAGCAGGCGGGCGGTGTCCATCCCGCTGCGTCGGAGGGACTTGCCGAGGCGGTAGACGTCGGTGGAGCCGGACTCGCGGATCCGCGAGGTCTGGATCGCCGCCTGGTCGAAGTCCGGGTTGCCCAGGGCATCGGTGCGCGCCGGCTTCGACCAGAACGAGGCCAGAGCGGCGTTGAGGGCGAGGGAGGCGAGGTGGCAGGCGGTGTGCCCGCGGGAGAGCTCGTGCCGGTGGTCCGCGTCGACCTCGACGTCGACCTCGTCGTCCACGTGGAGTGAGGAGGCGTCGTCGACGATGTGGACGACGACGAAGCTCCACTCCGGAGTGCCGAGCCGCGCCGGGAGCCGCTCGCCGACGTGCAGCTCGCCGCCCTGCCACGCCCCGATGCGGCAGTCGATGAGGGGATGCCGCTCCCCCGCCACGACCAGCGCGCCGCGGTCGGGCCCCTGGTCGGGCCAGGTCGGGTCGACGGGGTGAGCGGAGGTCGCATCGAGGACGACCGCCCAGCGGCCGTCCTCCAGCCGGCCCACGTGCTGCACGCGCCCGGAGGAGCGCACGGCGCCGTCGGGATAAGCGACGCGGGTGTCGGAGTCGATGCTCATCGGGCGGCGCCGGACCGGATCAGCGGCGACGGCGACGGCGACGGGTGGTCGGGGCGGGAGCGGGTTCGGGCTCGACGTCGTCGGAGTCCTCGTCGTCCGAGTCGTCGTCCGGGTCGTCGGAGTCGTCCTCGTCCGAGTCCTCGTCGTCCGAGTCGTCGTCGTCGGAATCGTCCTCCGAGTCGTCGTCGTCATCCGAGTCGTCGTCGTCGCCCGCGTCCTCGTCCTCGTCGGAGTCGTCGTCCGACTCGTCGTCGAGGTCGTCTTCCTCGGCGTCCTCGAGCTCGTCGTCGTCCGCGTCCTCGACCTCCTCGCCGAGCGCGTCCTGCGCGGTCTGGTAGTCGGCGAGACGCACGGACCACGGCACCCAGTCCGGAGCGAGGACCGCGCCCTCGCCCGGCAGCAGCTCGACCTCCAGGACGTTCACGTCCTCGGTCTCGTCGATCCGGGACAGCGTCGCCGTCCACAGCCAACCCGGGTAGCCGCGCATGAGGTTCGCGAACTGCAGCGACACGACGTGCTCGCCCTGCGCCAGAGTCGTGACCAGCTCGCCGATCGTCCCCTCGGGGGCGATCTCGGCGAGCGCGGCGCGCGCGACATCGAGAGACCCGGCAAGCACGGCGTCCGCCTCGTAGACGGGCTCGGGAGCCTCGTCCGCGGCGGTCTGGTCCGCCTCCCCCGTGGAAGCGTCGTCGTCGGCCTCGGAACGGTCGTCGGCGACGGGGCCGGAATCCTCCGCAGAAGTCGCATCCTCAGCAGGAGCCCCGTCCTCGGCCGGAACCGCGTCGTCAGCAGGAACCGCAGCGTCAGCAGGAGCCGCGTCCTCAGCAGGAGTCGGCACGGCAGCAGAATCCGTGTCCGCGCCGGGAGCCCTCGCCTCAGCGGCGACATCGTCGGCCGGAGGAGTCTCCTCCGCAGAGGCGGAGTCCTCGCCAGAAGCCTCGGTCACCGGGAGGGCCGCGTCGCTCTCACCCTCGCCGGAGGGAGCCTCGTCGACAGGAGCCGCCTGGTCGGCGTCGGTCTCCTCGTCGGCTCCGCGCGCGTCCTCAGCGGAGGAGTCAGAATCGGCGGGAGTCGCGTCGGGCTCGGCGCCGGAGACGCCCTCTCCCGAGGACTGCTCCACGCGAGCGTCCTCCGGGGTCGGAGCGGCGACGGTCTCCTCGACCGGGCCCTGCTCGTCGGTCGTGCCGTCGGCGTCAGGCATCCAGCTCGTCCGCAACCCGGCGCAGGAGCGCCGCGATCGTGCGCCCGTGCGCCTTGTCGGGGTAGCGGCCGCGCTTGAGCCCGGCGCCGATCCCGTCGAGCAGCTTGACCGTGTCCTCCACGATCACGGACATGTCGTCCGCGGACTTCCGGTTGAGCTTCACCAGGCTCGGCGGAGCGTCGAGGACGCGCGCCGAGAGCGCCTGCGCCCCGCGCTTGCCGTCGGCGATGCCGAACTCGAGGCGGGTGCCGGCCTTGACCGCGGTCCCGGAGGGCAGCGCGGAAGCGTGCAGGAAGACCTCCTGGCCGTCATCAGTGCTGATGAAGCCGAAGCCCTTCTCCTCGTCGTAGAACTTGACCTTGCCGGTAGGCATGCAGACCCCTCCTGGAAATGAAGCAGCCATCAGTTTAGTCGACCGGGGCCGCCCTATCCTTGACGGGTGAAGCCACAGGAGCCGGCGGGCGTCGGACGCGCGGAGCGCACGCTCGCCTACATGTTCATCGCGATCATCATGAGGAACGCGATGGGCAGGCCCACCAGCGGCACGGCGAAGACGAACTGCCAGAACGGGCCGGCGTACTCGCGGATCCCGAGCGC
>NZ_PSVU01000079.1:0-8582 GCF_002932515.1 Rathayibacter sp. AY1D5 | reverse complement strand
GGTTGAGTCTGAGTGCGCGGTCAGGGATGGAGTGATCCGGGCTGCGGGCGCCCGCAGCCCGGATCACTCCATCCCTGACCGCGCACTCAGACTCAACCGACACCTGTGGCGTATCGTGAAGTCAATTGCATGCAGACGCATGGATACGGACTCGCCGACCGCACGGCCTCCGAGCCCATCCCTCTTCGAGCAGGAGTCGTCATGACCACCACCAGCACCCGCTTCACCGACCGCGTCGTCCTCATCACCGGAGGTGGATCCGGCCTGGGCCGCGCTGCCGCCGTCCGCCTCGCCCAGGAGGGCGCGAAGCTCGCCCTCGTCGACATCTCCGAGCAGGGCCTCGCCGCCACGGTCGACGTTCTGCCCGAGGGCACCGAGTCGATCACCGTCCTCGCCGACGTGTCGAAGGAGGCGGACGTGGACGCCTACGTCGCGCGCACCCTCGAAGCGTTCGGCCGCATCGACGGCTTCTTCAACAACGCCGGCATCGAGGGCCGCCAGAACCTCACCGAGGACTTCACGGCCGACGAGTTCGACAAGGTCGTCGCGATCAACCTGCGCGGCGTGTTCCTCGGCCTGGAGAAGGTGCTGAAGGTGATGCGCGAGCAGGGCTCGGGCATGATCGTCAACACCGCGAGCGTCGGCGGCATCACCGCGATCGGCAACCAGTCCGGCTACGCGGCCGCCAAGCACGGCGTCGTCGGCCTCACCCGCAACTCCGCGATCGAGTACGGCGAGTTCGGCATCCGCATCAACGCGATCGCGCCCGGGGCCATCTGGACCCCGATGGTCGAGAACTCGATGAAGCAGCTCGACCCGCAGAACCCGCGCAAGGCGGCCGAGGAGTTCATCCAGGTCAACCCGACCAAGCGCTACGGCGAGGCCGACGAGATCGCCTCGGTCGTCGCCTTCCTCCTCTCGGACGACGCCTCCTACGTGAACGCGACCGTCCTCCCGATCGACGGCGGTCAGTCCATCAAGTACTGAGGTCCCGCGGAGGGAGCGGAGGGAGCGCCTGCTGCGGCGGGCGAGCCCTCCGCTCCCTCCGCTGACGCCGTGTCGTTCGTGGGACGGACTCGGCCGCTCCTCCACAGGTGCTCCCTCCGACGTGCGTCCCCACCGGGCCTCCGTCGCGCAGCACCCGGCACCGCGGCGGGAGCAGAATGGGGGTCGGTCCCGCCAGCGGCCGGACCTCGACCGCTACGGAGACATGCATGAACCCCACCGGGAGCTTCCGCGCCGCCCGCGACACCCTCCTGCAGCACCGCACCGATGCGGTCGCCGCGAACGAGGCCTTCCAGTGGCCGGACGTCGGGCCCCGCTTCAACTGGGCGGTGGACTGGTTCGACGCGATCGCCATCGGCAACGAGCGCCCCGCCCTCTGGATCGTGGAGGAGGACGGCTCCGAGGAGAAGTACTCCTTCGACCGGATGCGCTGGCGCTCCGACGAGGTCGCCGCCTGGCTCCACTCGGTCGGCGTCGAGCAGGGCGATCACGTGATGCTCATGCTCGGCAACCGCCTCGAGCTGTGGGAGTCGATGCTCGCGATCATGAAGCTCGGCGCGGTCATCCTCCCCACGACGACCCTGCTCTCACCCGCCGATCTGGCCGACCGCCTCGAGCGCGGCGAGGTCGCGCACGTCATCGCGGACGCCTCCGAGACAGCCAAGTTCGACGAGATGGAGGGCGGCTTCGGCCGCATCGCGGTCGGCGGCGCCGTCGAGGGCTGGCTCGACTACGCCGACTCGCTCGAGCCCTTCGGCATCAGCCCGACCGTGGTCGTCCAGAGCTCCGATCCGTGCCTGATCTACTTCACCTCCGGCACCACCTCGAAGCCCAAGATGGTCGTGCACACGCACGAGTCGTACCCCGTGGGGCACCTCAGCACGATGTACTGGCTCGGCGTCCAGCCGGGCGACGTGCACATGGCGATCAGCTCGCCGGGCTGGGGCAAGCACGCGTGGAGCTGCTTCTTCGCGCCGTGGAACGCCGAGGCGACGGTGTTCGTCTACAACTACAGCCGCTTCTCCCCCACCGCTCTGCACCAGCAGCTCGACCGGGCCGAGGTCACCACGTTCTGCGCGCCGCCGACCGTGTGGCGGATGCTGATCCAGTCGGCGCTGGGAGCGAAGCCGCGCGCGCTGACCGAGATCCTCTCGGCGGGCGAGCCGCTCAACCCCGAGGTCATCGCGACCGTCGAGCGGGAGTGGGGACTCACCATCCGCGACGGCTACGGCCAGACCGAGACCACCGCGATCATCGCGAACCCGCCCGGCGCCCCCGTGGTCCCCGGAGCGATGGGCCGCGCGCTGCCCGGCGTCGCCATCGCCCTCGTCGATCCGCTGACCGGCGAGCCCGCCTCCACCGGTGAGATCTGCCTCGACCTCTCCGTCGAGCCCGTCAACCTGATGTGCGGCTACCTCGGCGACGAGGACCGCACCGAGCGCGCCCGCGCCGACGGCTACTTCCACACCGGCGACGTGGCGGTCCGCGCGGTCGACGGCACGATCACCTTCGTCGGCCGCACCGACGACATCTTCAAGTCCTCCGACTTCAAGATCTCGCCGTTCGAGGTCGAGAGCGTGCTGCTGCAGCACCCCGCCGTCGCCGAGTCCGCGGTGGTGCCGGCTCCGGACGAGGTGCGCCACAGCGTGGTGAAGGCGTACGTCACTCTCGCCGAGGGCTGGGAGCCGACCGCCGAGACGGCGAGCGCGATCTTCGCCCACACCCGCGAGCTGCTCTCCTCCTTCGAGCGGGTGCGGCGCCTCGAGTTCCACCCCCTGCCCAAGACGATCTCGGGCAAGATCCGCCGCGTCGAGCTGCGCGAGCGCGAGGAGGAGGCGTTCCGCCGCGGCGAGGAGATCCCCACGGAGTGGCGCGCCGACCGCCTCTAGGCGCGGCGGCCCTCGTCCGCCGGGACACCGCCGGGACCGCCGCAGCACCGCTGAGACGGCGGCGTCCCGGCGGGGCGGTGGTGTCTCGAGGGGATGCGGTGGGCCGGGACGACGGCCGCCGGTGACCAGCGGGAGCGGGTGCCGTCAGCGCGGAACCAGCGCGGCGTCGGCGGCGTCCGGATCACAGGCAGGCGATCAGCTCGGCGTCAGCGGGGGCGGACGGCGATCAGCTCGCCGTGGTCGCGGACGCCGGGGGCGCTGCGGTGGAGCGAGTGGGTCACCTCGAGGCCGGCCTGCTCGGCGAGCGCGCGCATCTCGGTGAGCGGGTGAAACCACGCCGGTGCGACGGCGTGCGCGAACGCCTCCGAGCGCGGCCCTTCGAAGAAGCCGATCAGCAGGCTTCCGCCCGGTCGGAGGTGCGCGGCGAGCGCCGCGACCGCGCCGGGCAGCTCCGCCGGCGGCAGGTGGATGAGCGAGTACCACGCGAGAACGCCCCCGAGGCCGTCGACGTCGAGCTCGAGCGCCGAGCCGAGCCGGAACGGGACGTCCGGGAACCGCGCTCGAGCCAGCGCGACGAACTCCGGCACCGGGTCGACGCCGACCGCGGCGGCTCCGCGGCGCCGGAGGAACTCCGTCCAGTGCCCGGGCCCGCAGCCCACATCGGCGACCGTGCCCCCCAGCCCGTCGGCCCACGACCCGATCAGCTCGCGATCGGCCGCGGGCCCCGCGTCGACCGATCCGAGCAGCGCCGCGTACTCCTCCGCCCGCGCGCCGTACGCGTCCCGCACCTCGTCCATCCGGTGAGCGTAGGCCGTCTCGAAACAGCGCGCAGCGGGCACGCGGAGGCGCGTGGCACGTTCCGCGGTGCCGTTGGCACAGCTCGGCGGCACGGTCCACTGGCGCGTTCTGACGTTCTGGCGCGCCTGCCTCGTGAGCGTTCGCGCCCGGCCTCCCGAGGCGCTCCGCGAGGACGGATCATCGAGGTGCCGCGCCCCGTCCCCGCCCCGAAGGAGACCCGATGACCCCTGCCGACGCCGCCCCCGCCCTGCCCGCCGCCGCCCTCGTCTTCCCCCTGCTCGTCGGCGTCGCGCTGCTCGCCTCGGGCGCGACCGCCCTGCTCCGCGCCACTGGTCCTCATGGCGTCCGGAGGCGCCTCGAGGAGTCCCGCGCCCGCGCCGCGGCCCTCGGCGGAGGCCCGGGCGCGCGCGGATGCAGCGCTCCCGGCGTCCTCCCGGCCTGCCTGCGGGTCGTCGTCGGCGCCCTCCTCCTGCTGGCCGCCGGCCCGGCCTACACCGCGGCCGCCCTCGTCGCCGCAGCCCTCTGCGCACTCGCCCTCGCGCACGCCGTCCGCCGCTTCGCCCAGGACTCGGAGGGCGACCCGCCCGCCCCGGCCGCGGTCGCCGCCACGGCCGCGCTGCTCGCCTTCGCCACCGTCGCCGCGGCCCAGGGGATCCTCGGATTCACGGGCGTCCTGGCGCACCTCCGGGAGTTCGACCAGCAGGACCTGAGCTGGGCGGCCGCCCTCGTCGGAGTGGTCGCCGCGTGCGGCCTCCTGCAGCTGGCGGGACGCGCAGCGCAACCGGTGGCCGCACCGGCGGGGGGCGTCAGGCGGCGCGGCTGATGCTCGGAGCTCCGACGCTCGATGCGCCCCCGCACCTCGTCCTCGACGGCAGCGCGGTGCGGCTCGCGCCCGCCCGCGGCTCCGTCGCCGTGATCACCTTCTGGATGCAGTTCCACAACTCCGGCACCGCCGCCCTGCACGACCTCGCCCTGTTCTGCGGCTCCTTCACCGACGGCTCGGGCGCCGAGCTCGACTACGACGAGGCCCCGGTCACCGTGGTCGGCCGGCCCGAGCGGGTCGCCCCGGGAGCGGGATTCGTGGCCGTCGCGCACTACACGATCGCGCCGCTGAGGGCGCCCCGGACGCTCCGCCACTCCATCGTCCTGCGGGGCCGCACGAGCGACGACCGGCCCTTCACCGACGTCGCCGCGCTCGAGATCCACGTCGATCCGAGGCGCACCCCGGAGGTCAGGTTCCGCCCCCCGATGGCGGGATCCGACACCTTGCGGTGGAGGTGAGCGACGACGCGATCGCATGAAGACTTCTCACCACCGGCCCGGATCGGCCAGGGTAGAGGGATCGCGTCGTACGGAGGACGCGCCAGAGGAAAGGACTCCGCCGTGAGGGGAATCGCAGAAGGCAGCCGACCGATCGTCGATCGCGGGGTGTCCCGCCGGGACACCGCGGCGGCCGCGTGGCTGGCGCAGAGCGGCGTCGACGTCCGCGCGAACGGCGCGTTCCGCATCGTGGCCGACACCCTCTGCAGCGACGGCGTCGACGTGCTCCGGATCTGGCACTCGCCGGCCCGCCTGCACCGCACCTCCGCCATCGGCCCGGGCGTCCGCCTGATCATCCCGCTCGAGGGCGCGATCGTGATCCAGCCGGACGATCCGGCGGCACTCGAGGTCCGCGTCGCGCCGGGCGACATCGCCTTCCTCCACTGCGACTCCCCGTTCACGATCGTGACCGACACCCCGAGCGCCCGCACCGAGATCGCCCTCGACCGCCCGCTGCTGGGCCTGGTCGACTCGGCCGACCGCGGCGCCGTCGTCACCGAGGCCGACGCGGCCAGCCGCGGCATCCTGCTCTCGACCGTCAACGCGACCTTCGGCTCCACCCTCGACGCCGACTCCCCCGCCTTCCCCCTGGTGCGGGCCGCCGTCGAGCAGCTGGCGGGCGCTGTGCTGGCGACCTCGCTGCCGCGCGAGAGCAGCGAGGACGTCTACACGCGCGCCCTCGCCCTGATCGCCGCGATGTCCACCGACCCCCGCCTCTCGGTCCAGGAGATCTGCGAGCGCCTCGGCGTCCCGAAGCGGACGCTGCAGCGCACCTTCGCGCGGAACGGCACCACCGTGTTCGACGAGATCCGCCGCGCACGCCTCACGACCGCGCGCGCCCTCCTCGGCGGGAGCGACTCCCCGCCCTCGCCCGAGCACGTGCTGAGCAGCTACGTCCGCTCGCAGCGCCTGCGCCGCGACCTGCTCCACCTCGAGACGGTGCCCGCCTCGAAGTTTGGCTGACGCCGGGGCCGCAGCTCTCTCCGCGTCGACAGCCCCGTGGGCGAGGGAGGTCACCGCGCGGGAGCGCGCCTCCGGTCCGGACGCTCCGGCTCGGAGGCACCGTCTCCGCAGCCGCCCCGCGCTCAGCCCGGGTACGGCACCGACGCCGCCGGCCACCCCGAGGCCGCGAGCTCCGCGCGCAGCCGATGGTGGTGCTGCACCGCGCCGAGGGAGTCGGTGCGGAAGGCGATGGCGAGGGCCGCGTCGGCCCAGTAGGCGTCCCAGCCGGAGTAGCGCTCGAAGACGCGGTCGCCGACCGCGGCCAGCAGCTCCCAGGCGCGCGCCGCCGGGAGGTAGCCGGCGACGTAGGCGTAGCGGATCGCGCCGATCGTGCGCTCGGCGTCGCCCGCGAGCAGGAGGAGCGGCGGACGCCCGTCGACCGCCTGGGCGAGCTCGAGGAGGTGGAACTCGCTGCCGCCCGTGAGCGCGGCGACCCGGGAGCGCATCCGCTCGGCGTCGCCGGAGGCCGAGACCTCGGCGAAGCGGGTCGAGAGCGGCCCGCGGGTGAGCACGTCGGCGACCAGCAGCTCGACGTCGTCGGCCGAGGCGATGCGGAAGTCGCGGTCGAGCGCGACCCGGTGCTCGACGAGCGGATGCAGCGGCAGCTGCTGCCACGGCGCCCCCTTCGCTCCGTCGGCGTAGCGGCGCCGCAGCTCCTCCGGGAGCTCGGCCCAGGAGGGCTGGAACGCGAGGGAGGAGTTCCAGCCGGCGAACGAGAAGTCGCTGACCGCGTCGAGCGCGAGCAGCTGCTGCTGGCGGAGGGACGGGGTCGGCGAGCCGGCCGCGCCGAGGTACGCGAGCTGCTCGCGGCGCGGCGCGCGCGCATCCCACTGCTGGAAGCCGACCGTGGCGGCGAGCAGCCCGAAGGCCAGAGCGAACGCGAACGCCGTGAACGCGACGACGCTCTCGCCGCCGCCGAGCGCGAGCCCCCACGCGAAGCCGACCAGGCCCACCGGAGCCGCGAAGGCGGTCACCAGGAGCGCGCGGCGTCCGGCGCCCTGACCGCGCCGGTGCGCATCGGCCGCCCGCGCGTAGCGCAGCCGGGGTCGGACGGGGAACTCGACGTCTCCGGGATGGTTCTGCAGCGGCACGGTCGCAGCCTAGGGGCGCGGGTCGCGTCGATGTGTGCTTGCCTGGTCGCATGACTCTCGCCGAAGCACTCCTCGAGCGGGCCGACCTGCAGAAGCGGATCGAGGCCCTCCAGTCGCGGATCGTCGCGAACGCCTCCTACCAGGAGGGGGAGGAGCCGACCGAGGACCCGGCCGAGCTGCTCGCCGACTGCACGCGCGCACTGGGCGAGCTCGAGCGGCTGGTCACGGCGATCAACCTCACCAACGCGACGGCGACCACTCCCACCGGCGAGGTGCTGACCGCGGCGCTCGCCCGGCGCGAGGCCCTGCGCGCCCGGCACAGCCTCCTGACCCGCGCGGCCGACGCGGCCGCCGGCGAGCGCGCCTACCGCCAGCTCCGGAGCGAGCTGCGCCGCCTGCCCGCGCTGCCGGTGCGGGAGCTGCGCGAGCAGGCGGACGCCGTGGCGCGCGAGCTGCGCGGGCTCGACGCCGACGTCCAGAGGACGAACTGGGGGGTCGAGCTGCAGAGCTGACAGGAGACGCGGTGAGTCGGTAGGCGCACCGGAGCGAGCACGCACCGTCGGGCCGGCGGTTCATCCGGCCCTCTGTCACGCGGTGGGCAGCGTCCCGGCTCCAGCCGTCACTCACAGCCCAGCACCGAGGACCGGTGACCGCGCAGACAGGACACCTCATCACCATGTGCTGGCCGGTGCGCCGAGGGCGGGTTCGGGGACCTCACCGCGTCTCGGGCGCACGCGGACGCACGTCGGGTCGGGCCGGGATCTTCTCGAACGGGCGCGTTGACGCACGCCGGGCTCGGGGCAGCGGCTCCTCGAACGGGCACGTGGACGCCTGCCGGGTCCGGGCCGGCGTCCGGCCGCCCCCGCCCGGCCGCGCCCGCCCTCCCCGCCGCTCAGTACTCGATGCGCCCGCGCCGGTCGTGGAACTCGCCCGTCGGCCCGTCGGAGCCGAGCAGGGCGAGCGCGACGGTCGCGTCCGTGCCCTCGGTGACGGTCTGGTGCCCGCCGTGTCCGTTGAAGTCGGTCGCGGTGTAGCCGGGGTCGCTCGCGTTGATCCGCATCGCCGGCAGGTTCTTCGCGTACTGCACGGTGAGCGCGACGACCGCCGCCTTCGATGCCGCGTAGGGGATCGCGGTGACGGGGAACTCGTCGTGGCCCTCGGTGCTCAGCCAGCGCGGCCAGCCGACTCCGGACGCCACGTTCACGACGACCGGGGCCGCGGAGGCCTGCGGCAGCGGGAGCGCGGCCTGTGTGACGCGGACGATGCCGACGACGTTCGTCTCGAGGACGCCCGCCATCGCCTCCGGGGTGAGGTCGTCGACGCCGAACGAGGTGCCGAGCACGCCGGCGTTGTTGACGAGCACGTCGAGCCCGGGCAGGGAGGCGATGGCGGAGTCGACGCTCGCCTGATCGGTGACGTCGAGGCGGACGGGGTGGGCGCCGAGCGCGCGGGCGGCGTCGCCGTCGGCGGTGTCTCG
>NZ_PSVU01000078.1:0-8891 GCF_002932515.1 Rathayibacter sp. AY1D5 | reverse complement strand
GGCTCGGGCATGCACACGCACCTCTCGCTCTTCGAGGGCGACGTGAACGTGTTCTACGAGCAGGGCGCCCAGTACCAGCTCTCGAAGCTCGGCCGCCAGTTCATCGCGGGCCTGCTCAAGCACGCCCCGGAGATCACCGCCGTGACGAACCAGTTCGTCAACTCCTACAAGCGGCTCTGGGGTGGCGACGAGGCGCCCAGCTACGTCTCGTGGGGCCACAACAACCGGTCCGCCCTCGTGCGCGTCCCGCTCTACAAGCCCAACAAGGGGCAGTCCTCCCGCATCGAGTACCGGGCGCTGGACTCCGCGGCGAACCCCTACCTGGCGTACTCGCTGCTCCTGGCGGCCGGGCTGAAGGGCATCGAGGAGGGCTACGAGCTCCCGGCCGAGGCCGAGGACAACGTGTGGGCCCTCTCGGACGCGGAGCGCCGGGCGCTCGGCTACGGCGCTCTGCCCGCCAGCCTCGACCGCGCCATCTCGCTGATGGAGGAGTCCGAGCTCGTGGCCGAGACGCTGGGCGAGCAGGTGTTCAACTTCGTGCTGCTCAACAAGCGGAAGGACTGGGCCGAGTACCGCGCCCAGGTCACGCCGTACGAGCTGCGCAGCAATCTCGAGATGCTCTGACGCCTCGGCCATGCCCCGCGAACGCTCCCTCCGCGATGTCGCACGCCTCGGCTTCGCCGCGCTCGGCGAGACCGGGGCACGGCTGGCCGAGGCGGAGGAGCTGGCCGGGCGGCAGCTCGAGTCGGTGCTGCCCTCCTTCGCCCGGGTGGCGGACCCGGACGAGGCGCTGCTCGCTCTGATCGACCTGCTGCGACGGCACCGCGACAGCATGGACGCGGTCCTCGCCGACGACGAGGCCCTGACCCGGCTGCTTCTGGTGGTGGGGGCCTCCTCCGGCCTCGCCGACTTCCTCCAGCGCCGGCCCGACGAGCTGGCCAGCGTGCTCGAGCCGGTGCGCACGCTCCCCGGGCGCGCCGAGATGAAGGCCGAGTTGCTCGAGTCGGTCGGCGCCGTCGACGGCTTCTCGTCGCTCCGGGAGGAGGCGGGCTGGACGGCGTTGCGCGTGCGGTACCGCCGCCTCGTCACCAGGATCGTCGTCCACGACCTGAGCCAGGCCGACCCCGTCGCGGCGATCGACCGGGTGACGAGAGCGCTGGCCGACCTCGCCGGAGCCGCGCTGGAGGCGTCCCTCGCCGTGGCGCGGACCGAGCTGGTCGAGGGCGCGGGCCCGGGTCGCTTCGGCCGCGACGAGGTCGCCGCCACCCGCTTCGCCGTCATCGGCATGGGCAAGGCGGGAGCGTCCGAGCTCAACTACGTCAGCGACGTCGACGTGATCTTCGTCGCCGAGGGCGACCCGGAGAAGGAGCTGACGAACGCCCGTGCGATCGACGTCGCCACCCGGCTCGCCGTGCTCCTCATGCGCGGAACCTCTGCGCTGGCGATGGAGCCGGAGCTCTGGGAGGTCGACCCGAACCTGCGCCCGGAGGGCAAGCAGGGCGCGCTCGTGCGCACCCTCGAGTCGCACATCACCTACTACGACCGGTGGGCGAAGAGCTGGGAGTTCCAGGCGCTGCTCAAGGCGCGTCCGCTCGCCGGCGACCAGGAGCTGGGGCGGGCGTACGTCGACGCGGTCGCGCCCAAGGTCTGGTCGAGCGCCTCCCGCGAGAACTTCGTCGAGTCGGTGCAGCGGATGCGGGAGCGGGTCACCGAGAACATCCCGCAGAACGACGTCCACTACCAGATCAAGCTCGGGCCCGGCGGCCTGCGCGACATCGAGTTCACGGTGCAGCTGCTCCAGCTCGTCCACGGGCAGACCGACGACGAGATCCGCATGCCCGGGACTCTGCTCGCCCTGGGCGCCCTCGCCGACCGCGGGTACATCGGCCGCTCCGCCGCCGAGGAGTTCGCGCAGGACTACCGAGCACTCCGGCTGCTCGAGCACCGCCTCCAGCTGCGGCGCCTGCGACGCACGCACCTGATGCCGCGGGACGAGCACGAGCTGCGGACCCTCGCCCGCTCCAGCGGGCTCGCCCGCACGGCGGAGGAGCTGCTGAGCGTCTGGAACGGGATCAAGCACCGCGTCCGGGGCCTGCACGAGCGCCTGTTCTACCGTCCGCTGCTCTCCGCGGTCGCCGCGCTCTCCGACGGCGGCGCCGAGCTGTCCACCGACCAGGCGGAGGCGCGCCTCGCCGCCATCGGCTTCGCGGACGCCCGCGGGGCGCTCGGCCACATCGCCGCGATGACCTCGGGCGTCTCGCGTCGCGCGAGCATCCAGCGCCACCTCGTGCCGGTGATGCTGCAGTGGTTCGCCGACGGACCGGACCCCGACTACGGCCTGCTCGCGTTCCGGCGCCTCAGCGACGCACTGGGCGGGACGCCCTGGTTCCTCCGGATGCTGCGCGACTCGTCCGGAGCCGCCAAGCGGCTCACCACGGTGCTCTCCGGATCGCGCTTCGTCGGCGAGCTGCTCGACCGCATCCCGGAGTCGGCGGCCTGGCTCGAGGACGACGACGCCCTCCGCCCCCGCAGCGCCGCCCAGCTCGCCGAGGAGGTGCGCGCCGTGCTCGCCCGGCACGAGACGCCCGACGCGGTCGCCTCAGTCCTCCGCTCGATGCGCCGGCGCGAGGTGCTGCGGACCGCCATGGGGGGCGTGCTCGGTCTCAGCTCGATCGAGGAGATCGCGACCAGCCTCACCGACATCATCAGCGCACTGCTGGGCGGCGTGCTCGCCGCCATCCGGCGCGGCAGTGCGACCCGGCCCGGCGCCGACGCGGAGTTCGCGATCATCGGCATGGGCCGGTACGGGGGAGCGGAGCTGGGCTTCGGCTCCGACGCCGACGTGATGTACGTCCAGCGACCCGGCACCGCCGAGCCGCACCAGGCCCAGCTCTACTCGCAGTTCGTCGTCGCCGAGCTGGTCCGGCTCACGGAGGACTCCCGCCTGCCGCTCGACCTCGACGCCGACCTGCGGCCCGAGGGCAAGAACGGGCCCCTCGTGCGCTCCCTCGACTCCTACCGCGCCTACTACGCCCGCTGGTCGCTGACCTGGGAGGCGCAGGCGCTGCTCCGGGCGCGGGGAGTGGCGGGGGACCAGGCGCTCATCGAGGACTTCGAGGAGCTGGCTGACGGGGTCCGCTACCCGGGAGCGGTCTCCGACCGCGACATCCGCGAGGTGAAGCGGATCAAGGCACGGGTCGAGAGCGAGCGTCTGCCGCAGGGCGCCGACCCCCGCCGTCACCTCAAGCTCGGCCGTGGATCGCTGAGCGACGTCGAGTGGCTGGTGCAGCTCCTCCAGCTGCAGCACGCGCGGCGGACCCCGGCGCTGCGGACCACCTCGACCCTCACCGCCCTCGCGGTCGCGGAGGAGGAGGGCATGGTCGGCCCGCAGGACGCGGAGCGGCTGCGTGCCGCGTGGATCCTCGCGTCCCGTGTCCGCTCGGGCACCACGCTCTGGGGCAACCGCACCAGCGACGTCCTCCCGACCGACCGCCGGCAGCTCGAGGGCGTCGCGCGCCTGCTGGAGTACCCGGCCGGGTCCGCGACGGCGCTCGAGGACGACTACCTCGGCGTGACCCGCCGCTCACGCGCGGTCTTCGAGCGCCTGTTCTACGGGCCGGCCGCGGGAGACGCTCCCTCCTACCGCTGACGCCCGCGCGCCGGGGACGGCGAAGGGCCGCCCCTCCGAGGAGGAACGGCCCTTCGGCAGTGCTGCGGGATCAGACCCCGTAGTACAGCTCGAACTCGAACGGGTGAGGACGCTGCGCGAGGGGCTTGATCTCCTTCTCGCGCTTGTACTCGATCCAGGTGTCGATGAGCTCCTGAGTGAACACGCCGCCCTGGAGGAGGAAGTCGTGGTCGGCCTCGAGGGCGTCGAGCGCCTCGCCCAGGGTCGCGGGGACCTGCGGGATGAGCTTCGCCTCCTCGGGGGGCAGCTCGTAGAGGTCCTTGTCGACCGGCTCGTGCGGCTCGATGCGGTTCTTGATGCCGTCGAGGCCCGCCATCAGCTGGGCGGCGAACGCGAGGTACGGGTTGCCGGAGGCGTCGGGCGCACGGAACTCGATGCGCTTGGCCTTCGGGTTCGTGCCGGTGATCGGGATGCGGATGGACGCGGAGCGGTTGCCGGCCGAGTAGACCAGGTTGACCGGCGCCTCGAAGCCCGGGATCAGGCGGTGGTACGAGTTGACCGTCGGGTTCGTGAACGCGAGGACGGCGGGAGCGTGCTTGAGCAGGCCGCCGATGTACCAGCGCGCGAGGTCCGAGAGACCGCCGTAGCCGTTCTCGTCGTAGAAGAGCGGCGTGCCGTCGTTCCACAGCGACTGGTGGGTGTGCATGCCCGAGCCGTTGTCGCCGAAGAGCGGCTTCGGCATGAACGTGGCGGTCTTGCCCCACTGCTCGGCCGTGTTCTTGACGATGTACTTGAACTTCAGGATGTCGTCCGCCGCGTGGACCATCGTGTCGAAGCGGTAGTTGATCTCGGCCTGGCCGCCGGTGCCCACCTCGTGGTGCGAGCGCTCGAGGATGAGGCCGGCGTCGATCAGCTTGAGGCAGATGTCGTCGCGGAGGTCGGCCTGCTTGTCGACGGGGCTCACCGGGAAGTAGCCGCCCTTGTAGGGCGTCTTGTTGCCGAGGTTGCCGCCCTCCTCGACGCGTCCCGAGTTCCAGGCGCCCTCGACCGAGTCGACGGAGTGGAACGCGGAGTTCTGCGTGATCTCGTAGCGGACGTCGTCGAAGATATAGAACTCCGCCTCGGGGGCGAAGAACGCGGTGTCGGCGATGCCGGTCGACGCGAGGTACTTCTCGGCCTTCTTCGCGACCTGGCGCGGGTCCTTGGAGTAGATCTCGCCGTTGCGCGGGTTGTAGATGTCGAAGACGAGGATCAGCGTGCGCTCGACGCGGAACGGGTCCACGTAGGCGGTGGTCACGTCAGGGATCAGCTGCATGTCCGATTCGTGGATGTTCGCGAATCCGCGGATCGAGGACCCGTCGAAGAGCTGACCGACGGAGAAGAACTCCTCATCGACAGTCGAGGCGGGGATGTTGAAGTGCTGCTGGACACCGGGGAGATCGGTGAACCGGATGTCGAGGAACTTGACGTCCGTGTCCTTGATGAACGAGAGCACCTCGGAAGAATCTTTAAACATGCAAAGGTCTCCAATGGCGTGACGGGGTGCTGCAGAGCGCAGCCGTTCCAGGGTAGTGACGGGGGGTTTCCCCACCGTGTCCCTGTTGTTTCCGACATGTTACGGGGCCCGTCCGGGGTCGGGCTCCACGTCGTCTGCCGGACCACCCGCTCCTCGGTCCGCTCCGAGACGCCGCGGATAGGATCGGAGGATGCCAGCCGCCGACCGCAGGACCTTCGCCGACGCCGCCCCGAGCTCGTACCCGGGGGAGCGTCTCGGCCTCCCCCGAGAGGGCCGCCTCTCGGTCGGACGGTCCGGCCGCCGCATCGCCGCCCTGGCCGTCGACTTCGCCGTCGCCGCTCTGCTGTCGCTCGCGTTCTTCGACTACGACCGCTGGGCGAGCCTGCTGCTGTTCGTCCTGCTGCAGGTCGTCTTCATCCCCACCATCGGCGGCAGCATCGGGCACCGCCTGCTCGGGATGCGCGTCATCCGTCTCGGCGGGGGCTGGGTCGGCGTGTGGCGCCCGATCGTGCGCTCTGTGCTGCTGGCCGTGCTGGTGCCGGCGCTCGTCTGGGACTCGGACCAGCGCGGCTTCCACGACAAGGTGGCCGGGACGGTTCTCGTCCGCTACTGACTCGCGCCGCAGACGAAGCAGGCCGGCCGGGAGAGATCCCGACCGGCCTGTCGCGTCGTGCGTCAGCGCGATCGCTGAGGGCGCACCTTGAAGGGGTCGACGCCCTTCGGTATGGGCAGCGACGTGTTGAGCGAGGAGAGCCGGTTCTTCACCGCGAGGACCTCGGCCTTGGTGAGGACCTTCTTCGTCTTCGAGAGGCGGCTCGGCACCTTGTGCAGTGGAGTCGCATCGGCGTCGGAGCCGACGTGCACGAAGGTGACGGGGACGTTCGGCAGGATCCGCGCCACCTTGCGCCGCTCGTCCTCGAGCATGCGCTTGGTCCGGGAGGCGGGGCCCTCCGCGATCAGCACGACGCCTCCGCGGCCGACGGCGCGGTAGACGGCGTCCTGGGTCTTGCCGTTGACGGCGACGGGCATCTCGCCGCCGGTCCAGGTGCCGCGCAGTCCGCTGCGCAGGACGGCGCCGACCGCGCCGGGCTGCCCGGCGATCTGCCCGTAGGCGGCGCGCTCGGCGCGGCGCGAGAGCACGGCGAGTCCGGCGACCAGGCCGGCCATCACGCCCACGATGATCCACAGCGCGATCACGAAGCCGTTGCCGTTGCCGAGCAGGATGCCGAGGAGCACGCCGAGCAGGATCGGGAGCAGGAGCGCGAGGAGGATGATCCAGACGGCGCTGCTGTCGTAGCGGCGGGTCATCTGGAACACCTGCCACATCTGCTTGAGACGTCCGGGTTCCTTGACCGCCTTCGTCGACGGTTCCGTGCTGCGTGCCATGACGTCAAGGATACCGAGCGGGAGCGCGGCGGCGGACCCCGGACGCGGATCGGACTCCTCCACAGAGGGCGCGCGCGCCGATCCGTCCACCGATCGGGATAGACGGGCGTCCTCCGCCTCGGTCTGCGGTCAGGCTCGCCTCATGACGAGCAGCGGGACGGTCCAGGGCCGGAGGATCGGCGGAGTGCGGACGGGGAGGCGGCGGACGCCTGCACCGGGTGCCGCACCGCCGGCCGAGCGGACGATGCGGCCGCGGGAGGCCGAGGCGCTGCAGGCGTCGCCGGTGGCTCGGCTCGCCGAGCACCGCCACCGCGAGCGCATCGTCCGGGTGGAGTCGTCTCCGAGGAGGTGCATCGTCTCGACCGCCCCTCCCGTCGTCGCCACGCTCGAGAGGTTCCTGCGGGTCGAGCGGGGGATCGGACTCGGCGCCGCGGTCACCCTCCTCGCCCCCGTGGTGGGCGCGGTCCGCTCGGCCGCCCTCGAGGGAGCATGGCTGGCTCCGACGACGGACGACATCGGCCTGACGGAGGAGGGTCGGCCCCTGCTGCTGCTGACGACGCCCGCCGTCGACACCCCGCGTGCGGCGCGCGACGCGCTGCAGCAGGTTCTGGAGCGCCTCGGGATGCTCTGCCCGGAGCTGCCGGTCGCCGCCCTCTCGCGGCACCGCGACCTGCTGGCGCTGGAGGGCAACCTCTACGGACTCGCTGATCCGCAGGGGATAGGCGAGGCGGTGCGGGCGCTGCCGACGTCCGGCGCGGGTGCACGGGGTCGGGAGGCGGTGCCTGCTCCGGCTGCCCGGCACCGGCGGGTCCATCCGCTCGACGGCTGGCAGGACCGCCTCCGGGCGTTCGTCGTCCGGCGTCGGGGACCGCTCTCCGTCGGGACGGCGATCGTGCTGGGAGCGGTGCTCGCCGGATCGCTCGCGGGCGGGCCCGGTCGGCAGGTGCAGGATGCGGAGGCGTCGACCGCAGCCGCGCCCGTTCCGGCTCGGTCGACTCCGCCGGCGGTGGCGACCGCGGCGCCGCCGGCTCCGGTCGCGGCGGCCTCGCTCGACGCCGAGCAAGCGGCGGAGGTGCTGATCGACGCGGTGCGCGCGTGCGGGGATCGGGAGTGCGCCCGCGGGCTGGTCACGGCGGACTCGCCGCTCGGCGACGCAGCGGACGGCCCCTCCTCCATTGTCCCGGAGACGGGGGAGGCATCGGCCGTCCTCGTCGACGTGAACGGGGCATCGGCGGTCGTGCACCTCCGGACGGCCCCGGGGACGACAGCGGCCTCCGTCCTGATCATCAGGACGGAGGCCGGCTGGCTCATCCGCGACGTCTACACCGGAGCGGCCTCGTGAGAGGCGCGCTCAGGGGGAGCGTCTCAGATGCCGAGGTCGTTCTCGAACGAGCCCTCCTCGAGGCGCTCCTTGATCGCGACCAGGAAGCGCGCCGCGTCGGCTCCGTCGACCGTGCGGTGGTCGTACGAGAGCGCGAGGAAGACGGTCGAGCGGATCGCGATCGCGTCAGCACCGTCCACCTGCACGACGGCCGGCTTCTTTGTGACGATGCCGGTGCCGAGGATCGCGGTCTGCGGCAGGAACACGACGGGAGTGTCGAACAGGGCCCCGCGCGAACCGGTGTTGGTCAGCGTGAAGGTGCCGCCGGCGAGCTCGTCCGGCTTCAGCTTGTTGTTGCGGGTGCGCTCGGCCAGGTCTCCGATGGTGGAGGCGATCTGCGCGAGGTTCAGCTCGGACGCGTTCTTGAGGACCGGGGTCAGCAGGCCGCGCTCGGTGTCGACGGCGATGCTGATGTTCTCGTGGTCCGGGTAGACGATCGACTCGCCGTCGAGGGTCGAGTTGATCACCGGGTAGGCCTTGAGCGCCTCGGCCGCCGCGAGGGCGAAGAACGGGAGGAAGGACAGCTTGGCGCCGGTCTTCTCCTGGAAGCTCTTCTTGACCGAGTCGCGGAAGCGGGCGACCGCCGTGACGTCGACCTCGATGACCGAGGTGAGCTGGGCGCTCGTCTGCATCGACTCGACGGCGCGCTGCGCGAGGACCTTGCGCAGGCGCGACATCGGCTGCGTGGTGCCGCGGAGGGGCGAGGTCTCGAGCGGGGTGCGCGCGGCCTTGGCGGCTGCGGCGGCGGGCGCCGAGACCGGGGCGGCCGGAGCCGACTTGGCGGCCTCGACCGCGTCGAGGACGTCCTGCTTGCGGATGCGGCCGCCGACTCCGGTTCCCGTGAGGGTGGAGAGGTCGATGCCGTTCTCGCCGGCGAGCTTACGCACGAGCGGGGTGACGTAGCCGGGGTTGGAGTCGGTGGGCTCCGGGGAGGCGGCGGGCGCGGCGGCCCTCCGGGCGACGCAGCTCGGGATGAGCGT
>NZ_PSVU01000077.1:0-9277 GCF_002932515.1 Rathayibacter sp. AY1D5 | reverse complement strand
GCCGAGGGCACCGCTCCCACCCCGCCCGGCCCCGGCCGGGGCCGGCGGGGCCGCACCGGCCGGGGCCGGGCGGGGTGGGAGCGGTGCCCTCGGCGGGCGCGTCCGCCGACGGCGCATCGGTCGACGGCGCACCGGTGGACGGAGCGTCGGTCGAGGTGGAGTGCAGCGGGGTGGCGCTGGAGGTCGGCGTGCTCGACGGCGTCGCGGCGAACGCGGCGGTCGAGCCGAGCGCGACGAGTCCGAGGGCGCCGACGGCGATGCCGATGGTCAGGGCGCGCTTCTTCGGACGGCGCGGCCCGAAGCTCGAGCCCTTCTCGGCGGGGGTGGTCGACTCGGTCATGGGTGTCTCCTCGTTCCGGCCCGGTGCCGACCCCGTTCGGGATCGGTTGCGGCCGGTTCCATCTCAGATTCGAAGGCGAATCTGAAGCCGGACTTAAGAACAGACCCTCCACAGCAGACGCCGGGTGCGCCCCGATCCGCGGCCCCTAGGTTCGAGCACATGCCCTCCTCCGCCCGTGTGCTCCTCATCGAGGACGACGACGCCATCCGCTCCTCCGTCGAGACCGCGCTGCGCAGCGAGCGCTTCACGGTCCGCGGTCTCGTCTCCGGCGAGGACCTCGCCCGGGAGCTGAGCACCTTCGCTCCGGACCTGGTGATCCTCGACTGGATGCTCCCCGGACCGAGCGGCATCGTGCTCGCCGAGCGGATCCGCCGCAGCAGCGACGCGGCGGTGATCATGCTCACCGCCCGCGACGCCGTCGACGACCGCCTCCGCGGCTTCGATGAGGGCGTCGACGACTACGTGGTGAAGCCGTTCGTGCTCGCCGAGCTCGTCAAGCGCGTGACCGCCGTGCTGCGCCGCCGCGGCCGCATCCCGTCCGTCGTCGAGATCGGCGACCTCGTCGTCGACCCGGAGTCGGGCCGCGCCCGCCGCGGCGGCGTCGCCCTCGACCTCACCGCGACCGAGTTCCGCCTCCTCGCCTTCCTCGCCGGGAACCGCGGCCGCACCCTCACCAAGACCCAGATCCTCACGCAGGTCTGGGGCTACGACCACGTCGACCCGAACCTCGTCGAGGTGCACCTCAGCTCCCTCCGCAAGAAGATGGAGGCGCACGGCGACCGGCTCGTGCACACCGTCCGCGGCCTCGGCTACCGGGTGGAGGCGTGAGCCGCTCCCAGCCGGGCGCCCTGCGGACCGGCTCCCTCCGCCTCCGCACCGTCCTGGCCGTGCTCGCGCTGCTGGCCGTTCTGCTCCTGGCCCTCTCGGCGACGGTGCAGGCGGTGCTCGGCGAGCGCCTCCGCGACCAGATCGAGGAGCGGCTGCAGGACCGTGCCTCCGCCGCCGCCGCGCTGGTCGGCACGATCGCCGACGACGCCCTCGCCTCGCGACTCTCGGCGCAGGGCGTCTCGGTGCGGATCACGAGCCCCGAGGGCGAGGACGTCGTGGCCGGGCCGAGCCCGGAGCAGCTGCGACTGGGCCCGGGAGCCGCCGACCAGCTCGGAGAGCCGCCGTCGCCGCCCGGCACGAGCTCCTCCTCCGGAGCCGTCCCGTCCCGAGCCGCCTCCGCCGCCGTCACCGTCGTCTCGAGCAGCGTCGCCGCCGACGACGAGCTGATCACCCTCGAGTCGACCCTCAGCGACGGCACCCGCCTCGAGCTCACCAGCGAGGCCGGATCGGTGGGCAGCACCCTCGCGCAGTTGAACGGGATCCTGCTCGCCGCGTCGGCCGTGTTCCTCCTGCTGGCCGCCCTCGCGCTGATCGTCGTGATCCGCGCGACCCTCCGGCCCCTCGAGCGGATGACCGATGTGGCCCGCGACATCGCGCACGGCGACCGCGGGCGACGGCTGCGCCCCTCCCGTCCGCGGACCGAGCTCGGCCGCACCGCGACCGCGTTCGACGAGATGCTCGACGACCTCGAGCAGGCCGAGCGCAGCGCCCTCGCCGCCGAGGCGACGGCCCTCGCGGCGGAGCAGCGGATGCGCGCGTTCGTCTCGGACGCCGCGCACGAGCTGCGGACGCCGGTCGCCGGCATCCAGGCCGCCGCCGACGCCCTCGTCCGCGGCGACGGCGGCGAGCAGGAGCGCGAGCGCCTCTCGGTGCACGTCGTGCGGGAGTCGCTGCGCGCGGGCCGCCTCATCCAGGACATGCTGCTGATGGCGCGGCTGGACGAGGGCCTGGCTCTGGAGTCGCGTCCGCTGGACCCCGCGGTCGTCGCCGAGGCCGCGATCGAGCGCCAGGAGCTGCGCCGCCCGGGCCTCGCGATCGAGCTGCAGCGGCCCGCCGAGCCGCTCCTGGTCAGCGCCGACGCCGACCGGCTGGCTCAGGTGCTCGGCAACCTCCTCGAGAACGGCGCCCGCTTCGCCCGCTCCCGGATCGACGTCGCCGTCGAGGCGGCCGCCGACTCCGTCACGATCACCGTCGACGACGACGGCCCCGGCATCGCCGAGGCCGACCGCGAGCGCGTCTTCGACCGCCTCGTCCGCCTCGACGACGCCCGCAACCGCGCCGACGGCGGCTCGGGCCTCGGCCTGCCGATCGCGCGCGGGCTGGCCCGGGCCCTCGGCGGCGACCTCGTGGCGCAGGCGGGACCCGTCGGCGCCCGCTTCCGGGTGACGCTGCCTCGCGCGGGGTGACGCCGTCCCGCTCCCCTTAGGCTCGACGGGCGCGCGGGCCCCGCTCCGCCGGGACGGCAGGAGTGGCTCCATGGACAAGGACGACGCGGAGCAGCGTGTCCGGCAGGCCCGCGACGAGGCCCCGAGGTTCGGGAGCGGTCCCCTGCTCGCCACCTTCACCGTCCGGCACCGCCGCGGACTCGACGTCGCCTTCGTGCTCGACGGCGCGGAGGGGGACTTCCAGATCGGCATGGGCGCCGCGTCCGACGACTTCCGGAGCGTCCTCACCGTCGGCGTCGACCGCGAGGACGGCCGCATCCGCGGCGTCTCCAGCTGGACCGTCGACGGCCGCGAGAGCCGCGTGCCCGTGCGGATCCTGCACCGCTCCGCCACCGTGATCATCGTGGAGGCCGCTCCCCTCCCCCTCGACCGGCGCCCGTCCTCGCTCAAGTGCTGGTCCTTCCTCCGCCGCGCCTCCGCCGACCACCACTCCGACGTGCTCGGCTTCGTGTCCCCCGAACTGGCCGACCTCCCCCCGGTCCGGCTCCTCACCGATTCGCGGGCGCGGCGCGGGCGCTGAGCCGGCCTCGCGCGCGAGGGGACGGATCCCCGCCCGACCCGCAGGCGCCGGTGGGATCATGCGCTGACGTGATCCCGCCCGGAGGTCCGCCCGACCCGGAGGAGCGCTCGTGACGCAGGAGGTGCAGTCGACCCGGCTGCGGTCGCTCGGGAGCGAGGCGTTCTTCGGGGCGACGGTGGTCGTGGCGGCGGCATGGTCGGGCGCCCGGGCCTACCAGCTCTACGGAGGGTGGGGCGTGGTGCTCGCTGTGGCCGCGGTGATCGTCGCGGGGCTCGGCTTCGGGCTCCGGCGGCGCGTCGAGGAGCGGTGGTCCCGACCGATCCTCGAGAGGCTGCGGGCCGAGCATCCGGACGGCGGCGTCACCGCGGTGCTGAACACTCCGGAGACACTGGCCTCGCTGCGGACGCTCGCGGTCGCCGGAGCCGCGGTCGACCTCCCGGCGCTGCGCGCGGCGAAGCCGGACCCCGTGCTGCTGGCCGTCGTCACCGCGAGGGCGCTCTCGCTGTTCCGTGCCGACGCGGACCTCTCGCCGATCGCGTTCCTGCCCCTCACCGCCGGGGACGCCCCCGAGTCGGTGACGGGCTACCACCACGGTCACGCGCTCGCGGCTCCCGTTCTCACGGTCCGGCAGCAGGGGACGGAGCAGCGGCTCGCCCTCTTCCCCGCCGACGGCGCGCGGACGATCACCGGTGTCCTCGGCCGCTGAGCGAGGCCCGCTGCGCATCGCCGGGAGTCTCCGCCCCGCGGTGGATCCGGCAGCGCCGCGCCGCGCGTAGCGTCGGGCGATGGACATGTCACTGCTCGGCACCAGCGTGGTCGCCGCCCTGTGCGGGGCCGCGTATCTCGGAGTCGCGATCCTCGCGGTCGCGCAGGTCCTCCGCTCCGGCCTCGATCCCCTGCGGAAGGGCCTGTGGACGATCGCCGTCGTGGTGGCGCCCTTCCTGGGGTCGATGGCGTGGTTCCTCGTCGGGCGGCCCGGAGCCCGAGCCTGAGACGCGGCTCAGCCCGCACCCATGCCTACGATCACCGATCGCGCAAGCACCTGCTCGCGGGGCGCCCGCACGTCAGCATGAGCGGGATGGACACGATCGAGGAGGCGGGCGCCTGGGCGCGCGATCTGGTGCGCCGCGAGTTCGGCATCGGCCTCGTCGACCTGGAGCCCGTCGTCGGCGGACTCGACCACGGAGCGCGCGTCTGGTGCGCGGCCGACGGCTCCGGGGCGCTGTGGAGCGTCAAGGCGTCGGCCCGCGACGGGCGCTTCGGCCTCGCGCTCTCGGCGTCGCTGGGCGAGTCGGGGGTGCCGGGCGTCGCGGCGCCGCACCGCGCCTCCGACGGGCGCCCCTGGGCGGAGGACCGGGGGCTGCGGGTCTCGGTCGCGCCGTGGATCCTCGGCGAGGACGCCGTCGACTCCGGCGAGGACGCCCTCGACTGGGAGGGGTTCGGCGCGGTCCTGCGCTCCGTGCACGACGCCGAGCCGCCGACCCTCGCGCCTCCCGTGCGGCGGGGCATCCGCCGCGTCCGCCGTCCGCTCGCCGACCTCCTCGCCGAGACCGACGAGAGGATCGACGCGCAGCCGGAGTCCCGCCCCCTCCTCACCGCGCTCTGGCGCGGTAACCGCTCCCGCCTCGACGCCCTCGCCGGCGCTGAGCGGCGGCTGAAGCGCGCCCGCACGCCCACCTCCCGCGTGCCCCTCCACGGCGACCCGCATCCCGGCAACGTCGTCATCGACGAGAGCGGCCGCCCCTGGCTGATCGACTTCGACGAGGCCACCGTCGCCCCGCGGGAGGCCGACCTGCTCCTGATCGAGCTGGGCGTCATCTACTCGCGGCCGATCAGCGACGTGCAGCGCTCGGCGTTCCGCGCGGGCTACGGCGAGGCCCTGATCGACGACGAGCGGATCGTCCGCTTCGGCTGCGTCCGCGCGGTCGAGGACGTGGCCGCCACTGTCGCGCTGGCCCTCGCCGACCCGGAGCCGGAGGAGCGCGAGGCCGCCTCCGTGCCCGCCTCCCGCCTCGGCCGCGCCGCCTTGGCGCTGCCCGTCCCCACTCCGCTCGACCTGCTCGTCGGCCAGCTCGGCCCACACGGCCTCGTCTCGCTCGTCGAGACCGCCCTCCGCCGCCCCGCCTGACGCGGCCCTCCGACCCCGCCCCCGTCCGACCCTTCACAGCAGGAGACCACCCATGCGCAGACGATTCATCCCTCTCGCCGCCGTCCTGGCGTCGACCGCCGCCCTCACCGGCTGCAGCGGCTTCGGAGGAGGAGGCGGCGGTTCGGCCGACGCCGACTCGATCACCTTCACCACCTGGGCCAGCGAGTCCGAGCAGGCGGCCTTCGAGTCGCTGATCACCGACTTCGAGGCCGAGCACGAGGGGGCGAGCGTCGAGCTCAACGTCGTCCCCTACGACCAGATGTTCAGCAACATCGACGCGCAGCTGTCGTCGGGCGAGGCCCCCGACGTGTTCCGCGTCGACTACGGCAACCTCGGCGTCTACTCCAGCCAGGAGCAGCTGCTCGACCTGACCGACCGGATCGACGACTTCGACTCCTTCACGCCCGCGTTCCAGGAGGCCGTCTCCTTCGAGGGGAAGCCCTACGGCGTCCCGCACCAGACCGACGTGTCGGCGCTGCTGGTGAACACGCAGCTGCTCGCGGCGGCCGGCATCACCGACGTGCCGACCACCGCCGACGAGGCGTGGACCTGGGAGGAGTTCGCCGACGCCTCCGCGAAGCTGCGCGCGAGCCTGCCCGCCGAGCAGTACCCGTTCGTCTACAACTGGCAGCTCGGCGGCACGCCCCGCTGGCTGAGCTGGCTGTTCGAGGCCGACGGCACGCTCCTGGAGGAGGACGGCACCACTCCGGCGATCGACTCCGCCGCCGGCGCGAAGGCGCTGGACTTCACGAAGAGCTTCTTCGACAACGACTGGGTCCCGCCGACCAGCTCGGTGAAGTCCGCCACCTACGCCGACTCCTTCTTCACGGAGCAGACCGCGGCGATGGCGTTCGCCGGGTCCTTCCTGGTGCCGGACATCGACGACCTCGCCGACTTCGAGTGGACCGCCACGCCGATGCCCGTCGACGAGCGCGGCGCGACCGACCTCGGCGGCAACGCCCTCGTCGCCACGGCCGACACCGATGACCCCGAGCTCGCGACCGAGTTCCTCTCGTTCATGACGCAGGCCGACACCATGGCCGAGTTCTGCGCGGCGACGAACGAGCTGCCCACCCGGTCCGACATCGACCCCGCGTCGATCGACTTCGCGGTGCGCCCGGACGTGATGCCCGTCTTCGTCGAGCAGGCCGCGACGATCACCCCGCGGGACGTGCAGCAGCTCACCTCGCCGTTCCTCGCGAAGATCTCCGTCGCGATGCAGGACCAGCTCGAGGAGGCGTTCGTCGGCGGACGCAGCACCGAGGAGACCCTCTCCGGCCTCGACGCGGCCATCCAGCAGGCGACCAGCTGATGACCGCCACCACCCTCCGCGGCCGGGCGGGCTCCTCCGCCCGGCCGCGGTCGGCCCGCAGGCGCGAGGCCCTCGCCGGCTTCGGCTTCGTCGGCCCGAACCTGCTCCTGATGGCGCTGTTCCTGTTCGTGCCGATCCTCTGGGCGATCCAGCTCTCGTTCCAGGAGTCTCGCGGCTTCGGCACGCCCGAGTGGGTCGGCTTCGCGAACTACCTGCGGATGGGCGCCGATCCGGTGTTCTGGCAGAGCCTGGGCAACACGCTCCTCTTCACCGCGGTCACCGTGCCGCTCGAGCTCGCCGGCGGCCTCGGCCTGGCCGTGCTGCTCAACTCCGTGCTGCCCGCGCGCGGTATCTTCCGCACGGTGATCGTGCTGCCCCTGGTGATCTCGGGCGTCGCCTCCGGGATGATCGCGGTCACGATCTTCAGCGAGTCCTCGGGCATCGTGAACAAGGTGCTGAGCTCGCTGGGCGCCTCGCCGGTCGCCTGGCAGTCGGACGGCTCCGCGGCGATGATCTCGGTGATGCTGACCGCGGTGTGGCTGCGGATCGGCTTCAACATGGTGATCTACCTGGCGGGCCTGCAGAGCGTCTCGCCCGAGCTCTACGAGGCCGCCCGGATCGACGGAGCGACGCGCTGGCAGCAGTTCCGCGCACTGACGGTGCCGCTGGTCGGCCCGTCCACCTTCTTCCTGCTGATCATGAACGTGATCGCCTCGTTCCAGGTCTTCGACATCGTCTTCGTGATGACGGGCGGCGGCCCCGGCTTCTCCACGTCGGTGCTCGGCACCTACGCGTACCGCAACGGCTTCCAGGTCCGCGAGCAGGGCTACGGCGCCGCGCTCGGCGTCGTCATCCTGCTGGTCTCCCTCGCCTTCACCTACCTGCAGTGGCGCACGAGCCGCACGCGCGATCTCGTCGACTAGGAGCCCTCATGTCGTCCTCCACCGTCACCACGCCCGCCGCGGTCGCCGCGGCCACCGCCCGCGAGACCCCGCGCCGGCGCCCCTCCCGCCGCGACGGCTCCCGCTCCGGACTCGTCGTCCGCCTCGTCATCGCGATCGTCGCCTCGGCGATCGTGTTCTTCCCGCTGTACTGGATGCTCGTCATCGCCTTCTCGCCGCGCGGCGACGTGTTCGCGCCCGGCCCGCCCCGCTTCTGGCCGAGCGAGATCTCGTTCGAGAACTTCGCGACGGTGTTCGCGCGCTTCCCCGTGGGCGAGTGGTTCGTCAACTCGGTCGTGATCGGGGTGTTCGTCACGGTGTTCACCGTCGTGGTGAACCTGCTGGCCGGCTGGGGCTTCGCGCGGCTGCGCTTCCCCGGGCGGAACCTGCTGTTCCTGCTCGCACTGGCCACGATGATGATCCCGGTGCAGGCGATCATGGTCGCGCAGTTCAAGCTCGTGACCGGACTGCAGATCTACGGCACCTACTGGTCGGTGATCCTGCCCGGAGCAGCGGCGGCCTTCGGGATCTTCCTCGCCCGGCAGTTCTTCCTCTCCATCCCGGAGGAGCTGATCGAGGCGGCGCGGATCGACGGCGCCGGCCACCTGCGGGTGTTCCTGCAGATCGTGCTGCCGCTCTCGAAGCCGCTGATCGCCGTCCTGATCCTGCTGACTCTGCTCGGCAGCTGGAACGACTTCGCCTGGCCGCTGATCGCCCTGAAGGACAACGAGCTGTTCACGCTGCCGATCGGCCTGCTCTACCTCAAGGGCCAGTCGACGCCGGACTACAGCGCGAGCATGGCGCTGGCGCTGGTGTCGGTGCTGCCGATGGTGCTGCTGTTCCTGTGCTTCCAGCGCTACTTCGTGCAGGGGTTCGCGCGCAGCGGCATCCGGTGAGGTCGGGCGGCGGCACGGGCGGAGGCACGGGTGGCGGCACGGGCGGAGTGGAGCGGTCGCCGCGGCGGGAGGCTCCTGACCGGACGGGGCCGGAGCGGACAGGGCAGGGCAGGAGAGGACCGACGGACGCGGCGGGCGGCGGAGAGCGTGAACCACGTGGAGCTCGTCCGGTCGTGATCTTCCGAGTTCGACGGCTCTCCTGCGTGGCGGGGGCGTCCGCCAGCCGGAGCGGGACGGGAACGGACCGGGGCGGAGGGGCGGACCGGGACGGGGGCGGACCGGGACGGGGGCGGACCGGGACGCGGTGGCCGACGCCCCGAAGCACGACGGGACACGGGGCTCGAGGCTCGGAGCTCCGGGACACAGGGCTCGGAGCTCGGAACTCGGAGCTCGAGGCTCGACGAAGCGCGAACGTGCCGACGGACCTCGCGGCGCCGGAGGTGCGAGAGCGCGAGGGCGCCTGGGCGTGTCCAGGCACGGCGATGCACCGCCTCGCGGCCGACGGAGTGTCGGATCGCCCGGCAGGTCGGGCTGCGGATCAGAACGGCGGAGACGCGTCCACGAACCGCGGCCGCGTCGGCGACAGCAGCGATGGCGACGGTCGAGGTGACGACGGTCGCGATGACCTCAGCTGCGATGACGAGGATCGTGGTGACAGCGGGTGCGGCTGCTGCTCCGGCTGCGGCTCCGGCTCCGGTTCTTGCGCCGACTGCGGCGTCGGTCGTCGCGTGGGCGGCAGCGGAGCCCCGGGCAGCGCCCGCGGTCGGTCGGTGATCCGACGGCCGG